>NZ_BOQB01000098.1 GCF_018332475.1 Bacillus sanguinis
TTCAATGGATTGGTGCCTCCAATCAACAGTTCATTCAAATGTTCAATGATGCGAGACCAAAAGCTTTTACATCTATCAATTCACTTGTACAGGTAGAAGAAGATTTGAAGCGAATCGCTGAAAAGTTTCGCAATGCAGATAATCAAGATGTTACACTAGAAGAAGGTGCAATGTGTGGTAAACCATCTTCTGAAGAGAATGGCTTTGATGGTAAAAAACTAGCTAGGGATATAGCGGGTGAAATAAGTGGTGAGTATGATGTTCGTCGTGTTTGGGATGGTATTGATCCATCTACTGGCGAAAAACTTTCGGGGTGGGAACGTGCTGGGGCAGGTGTCATGGCTGTAGCCGGCCTTACACCCTTTGGAAAGATAGCTAAAGTAGGAAAAGGAGTTAAAATGACTGCTAAAGCTACTGAGGCTGCAAATACAGCTAAAAAAGTACCTGTTGGGAAAGCCAGCGGGACTAAGTCAATTATTTCATCCAAAATGGAAGAGAAAATTCTTTTGGGACAGAGAAAAAATCCTAATAAAAATGAAATTATTGGAGGGCATTCATCAAATATTAAAAATAGTCATCCTAATTATGCTACAGAGACGCTTAAGGTCAATCCAAATGGTACGAAAGATATCAAATATACGACTCAATTCCCTGATGGGAAATTGGCTAAAATAAAAAATAGTACAATATTTCCAGATAGTTGGAGTGATACAAAGATTTTAGATAGTATAACTGATATAGGTAACTCTTCCCCGTTAGGTATTAGAGGGAGAGATGGAGCAACTTTTCATAGGGAAATTATTGACGGCGTAGAAATTGATGTAATAAAAATAGGTGATAATGTGGTTAGTGGATATCCAACAGGTCAAATTAATGCACCATTACCAGGTGGATTTACCAAATAGAGGAGGAACATAAATGTATGAAAAAGTAGATGCAGTATTATCTGAAAATAGCTCAGATAACTACTTCTATGATGATGAATTTATGTATGTACAAGAGTTGATAAGTGAATTTACTGAAAATGATTGGGATAAATTGCTTCAAAATCTAAAGGACAGAGATGATAAATATAAAATTAGATTAGTATATTGTATAGATGAAGATACTGGGATGAATGGATTCAATTTATTACTAGATTTACTCAATGCGAATGATGAATTAGCTGAATATGTAATAGACTCTTTGCGTTCTTTTAACAATGAAGAATATAAAAAAATAATCGCTTCCAACAAGCAAATAATGGATAAAGCAGAGAGTCTACTGAAAAAATCGAGTCTGCCAGTTAAAAGAATTTTAGAAGCATTTTTACAACAAAATACACAGTCTTAGTATTTATATCTTTAGAAACAGAATTGTTTAAACTAAATAAAAACGAACTCTATTATTCGATTGGCGTCAAATAATAGAGGATTGACTAGTAAGTGTATCACCTGAGATTCCCAGAAACGTATGGCGTGAAGCTGAAGCGTCTGAAATAGAGCCTTCACATGAATTGGTTTACTTCTTATGTAATAATGCTTTAGAAGTATTTAATTCTCGTTCTATAGAAAGTGCGAAGTGTGAATGTGGTGTGAATGTATGGATGTATATAAAATGGTTGATACAATGCCGTTTGATAAGTTTGAAGAGTTAGTTGAGGACAGTATTGTTGTTATTGAATTATATTTATGTCCTTCTTGTAAAAAGTGGAAGCTTAATTTTGTTGGTAGAAAATTTCTATATGGGTGAAATCATGTTAAAAAAACTGAATTAGGAAATTACCTAGTTCAGTTTTTTATTTTAAAGAAAAGTATTATCTATATCTTTCAGCAAACTGTTC
>NZ_BOQB01000099.1 GCF_018332475.1 Bacillus sanguinis
GGCGGCAACGGTTCTGGCGGCAACGGTTCTGGCGGCAACGGTTCTGGCGGCAACGGTTCTGGCGGCAATAGCAGTTCCCAAGGTGGTAATGGCTCTCAGGGCGGTAACCGTGTTAAAGGCGATAGCAGTTCTCAGGATGGAAACGGCTCTCAAGGTGGTAACGTAAAAGATAACGCAAAACAACAAGGTGATAAGTTACCTAATACGGCAACACATTATCCTGCATCTATTTTAATGGGACTTTCAACATTCCTAATCGGTATGTTACTATTTATTCGCCGTAAAAATGTAAAATAAAATATAACCTTCCATCTAAAACATACATGAAATAAATTGTAAAACTAAAAAGGACTTTGGATTGCATTTTATTATGCAGCCCAAAGTCCTTTTTATCACTTATCAGAAAGAGTATTAGTACGCTTTTCCCCAATACACCATTTGCTTAGCTTCTTTACCACAACAAATACATTCGTCAGCTACATGCTCTTGCTCAAAAGGCATACATCGAGAAGATACTCCAACTTCTTCTTTTAGTTTCTCTTCACAAGCTAACTCTCCGCACCACATCGCCTTAATAAATCCTTGTTTTTCATCCGCTACTTTTTTCATCTCTTCGAAATTAGCCACACTATACGTATTCTCATCGCGAAATACTTTTGCCTTATTAAATAAAGAATTATGAATTTCCTCAAGTAGTGCTGGAATACGTTCTTCTAATTGATCCATTGATATAAATTCTTTTTCTTTCGTATCTCTTCTTACAAGTACAACTTGATTCTTTTCAATATCTTTAGGACCAACTTCTAATCGAATTGGAATACCCTTCATTTCATACTCATTAAATTTCCAGCCTGGTGTTTTATTACTAGCATCTATTTTTACTCGTGCAACCTTTTGAATATGTCCTTGTAACTCTGTTGCTTTCGCTAAAACGCCTTCTTTATGCTGCGCAATTGGTACAATAACGACTTGCACTGGTGCAACTTTAGGAGGCATTACAAGCCCATTATTATCACTATGAACCATAATAAGTCCACCTATCATTCTTGTTGATACACCCCAAGATGTTTGGTGTACATATTGCCACTTACCGTTACGATCTAAAAACTTAATATCAAACGCTTCAGAGAAATTCGTTCCAAAGTTATGAGATGTTCCTGTTTGAAGTGCTTTCCCATCATGCATTAAGCTTTCAATCGTATAAGTTGCCTTTGCGCCCGCAAATTTTTCTTTCTCTGTTTTTTGTCCTTTAATTACTGGTATCGCTAAGTAATCTTCACAGAAAGAAGCATATAGATTTAAAATATTTAGCGTTTCAGCTTGAGATTCTTCTGCTGTTTCATGAATTGTATGACCCTCTTGCCATAAAAATTCCGTTGTACGAAGGAATGGTCGCGTTGTTTTCTCCCAACGAACTACTGAACACCACTGATTATATAGCTTTGGCAAATCATTATAGGACTGCACAATTTTTGAAAAATGCTCACAGAATAAAGTTTCAGATGTAGGGCGAACACAAAGTCTCTCCGCTAACTTTTCATCCCCGCCATGTGTTACCCATGCTACTTCAGGAGCAAATCCTTCTACATGATCCTTCTCTTTTTGCAATAAGCTCTCTGGGATAAACATTGGCATATACACATTTTCATGACCAGTTGCTTTTAACTTCTCATCCATAACTTTTTGCATATTTTCCCATAAGGCATAACCGTACGGACGTAGAATCATACATCCTTTTACACTTGAATAATCAACAAGTTCTGCTTTTTTTACAATATCTGTGTACCACTGTGCAAAGTCCTCTTCCATCTTCGTAATCGCTTGTACTTGTTCTTTTGCCATAGTCAGTCTTCCTCCTTCTAGAAAATACAAAAAAGCCCGCATCCCTAAATAGGGACCGAGCTTTGCCGGCGTTACCACCCTGATTCATGCACAAAAATTGCGCATGCTCTCTTTTTGATAACGGGAAATTCCCGCTGCATATGCAGAACTCAAAGGTAGGTTCCATATCTCCTTTTTAAGAATCTTTCAGCCGGGTGGATTCTCTCTCTGCTAAAAAAGTTAAACATGTACTAGTCCTTTTTCATCGTTATAACGAAATAAATTTGTTGATTATCATAATACAAATTCTTTTTTAAAACAATAGCTAATTTTCTAATTTTTATATATTCTTTTCATTTTTTGCAGTTTTATACGTAGCTTTTTCTCGTGATTTTTAAAAGTTGATGTGCAATCATACCGATAAGTGTACCAAGTAGAACGAAGAAACCAATAAATCCATATCCCATTCCTTCCCATCCACCAATTACCATCATTGAAAACGGAAAGGATGCTAAGCAAAGAAGTATTAAACTAAGTGCAAATATAATATCGAACTGTTTGTTTGGAAACCGTTTCTTTAATAAATACGAAATAGCAAATACAAGGATAATCGTAATTCCGCCAATGATATAAAAGATACTAAATCCATCTAGCCAATCCACAGTATTCCCTCCTTCCATTCATTCCCTTATACTTAATTATATGTTTAACTTTTCTGAAAATAAATAATAAATTTTTACCTAGAAATATATTTTTATTACTAGGTATTAATAGTAATATATAAGAATAGGTTTTATATAATCAGGAGGGAACTTTATGGATAAAGCATTAACAAATCACGTCATTATTTTATCTTTCGATTGCTTATCAGCTTTAGATTTTCCTATATTACAAAAGCTTCCTAATTTCCAAACATTAATAAACGAGGGCGCGATAGCGAAAAAAGTGGAACCTATTTATCCTTCTGTAACATACCCAAGTCACTCAACAATCGTTACTGGAAACTACCCTAATAAACATGGCGTAGTTAGCAATACATTACTTCAACCTGGACGCGAGTCACCCGATTGGCATTGGTACCGAAAATCCATTAAGGGGACAACGTTATACGATGAAGCACGTAAAGCAAATTTAACGACAGCTGCCCTACTATGGCCTGTTACTGGAAAAGCAAATATTGATTACAATTTACCAGAAATCTTTCCAAATAGACCGTGGCAAAATCAAGTTTTAGTTTCATTATTTAGCGGTAGCCCGCTATATCAATTAGATTTAAATCAGCGCTTCGGACATATACGAAATGGACTGTCACAGCCTGAACTCGATGATTTCGTACTTGCTTCTGCTGTGCATACAATCCAGACGAAGAAGCCTAATGTCATGTTCGTACATTTCACCGATTTAGACACTCAAAGACACTATCACGGCTTTGAATCAAAAGAAACAATAACTGCAATTCATAGACACGATGAACGACTAGGAAAAATTATTCAAGCTTTAAAAGACAGTGACCTATACGAAGAGAGTACAATTATCGCTCTTGGTGACCATAGCGCTTTAAGTGAAAACAAAGCCATTCAATTAAATGTACTATTTCATCAAAAAGGGCTTATATCTATAAATTCCAAAAGAAAGTTAGTAGACTGGAAGGCCTATTGTCAAAGTTGTGATGGATCCGCCTATGTATATGTGAAAGATAAGAACGATACTGATACCATTCGAGACGTACGACTACTACTTGAAGAACTACTTCAAAATAAACAAAATGGAATTGAATTTATACTTCATGATGAAGCTGCAAAAGACTGCGGTGCCGATGGTAATTGTTTATTTATGTTAGAAGCGCGAGAAGGGTATTATTTCACTGAAAACTATACAGGAGATTTCATAAAAGAGATTACTGAAAAAGACGTTACGCCTAGTAAAAAATATACATTTGGTACGCATGGATACTCCCCAACAAAACCTAACTATGAAACAATTTTTATCGCTGCTGGGAAAGGAATAAAAAGCGGCGTTACCATCCCGTATATGAAACTTATTGATGAAGGTCCAACTATCGCTAGACTACTCGGTTTACACTTAGGTGAAACAGACGGATCAATTGTAGAGGATTTACTCCAATTGTAAAGAACTGTGTATATATGTAAAAGTTATGTAAAAATCATCACTGTTTCTCTTTTTATAATTTTTATTTTTGTACACTGTTAGTAGAACAATTTAAGGGGGAACACTATATGAAAAAAATGTCCAGACAAGAAAAAAGCTGGATATTATACGATTGGGCGAACTCCGTATATTCGCTCGTCATTACAACTGCATTATTCCCAATTTACTTTAAGGCAGCTGCAAAAGAAGCTGGGCTATCTGGTGCAACTTCAACCGCATATTGGGGATACGCAAACTCGTTCGCTACACTTTTAATTTCTATACTTGCCCCTATTCTCGGCACAGTTGCTGATTATAAGGGATTTAAAAAACGATTTTTCACATTCTTCTTTGGACTCGGTATCGTATTTACAAGTATGCTAGCAGTCGTCCCAACATCTCAGTGGTACTTATTACTAGGATGCTATATGCTCGCATTAGTCGGTTTTGCTGGGGCAAACATTTTTTATGATGCATTTTTAGTAGATGTCACTACTGAAGATAGAATGGACCGAATTTCTACGAGAGGTTTTGCTTTAGGCTATATTGGGAGTACTATTCCTTTTATCGGTTGTATCGCTCTTATTATTCTTGCTCAAAAAGAAACTATTCCTTTATCAGTTGGCATTGCTAGTCAAATTTCATTCGCGATAACTGCTCTTTGGTGGGGACTATTTACAATTCCAATGCTGAAAAACGTAGAACAAACACATTATATTGAACGTCATCCAAGACCAATTACAATGAGCTTCAAACGCCTTGCTGAGACTTTTAAAAATATTAAAGAATATAAAACGGTCTTTATGTTTCTAATCGCTTACTTTTTCTATATTGATGGGGTCGATACAATTATTACTATGTCTACCGCTTACGGAACAGATCTTGGTATTAGTGCAACGAATCTATTAATCATCTTATTTGTCACACAAATTGTAGCTTGTCCATTCGCTTTACTATACGGAAAATTATCAGAAACCTTTACAGGTAAAAAAATGCTATATGTCGGTATTATTATTTATATCATTATCTGCACATATGCTTATTTCTTAAAAACGACACTCGATTTCTGGATTTTAGCAATGTTAGTTGCCACTTCTCAGGGCGGGATTCAAGCGCTTAGTCGGTCCTATTTTGCAAAACTAGTACCTAAAGAATCTGCAAATGAATTCTTCGGATTTTATAATATATTTGGTAAGTTTGCCGCGATTATGGGTCCAGTATTAGTCGGTGTTACAACGCAATTAACTGGAAAAACGAACGCTGGTGTTCTTAGTATTATTGTATTGTTTATTATCGGTGGATTCCTATTAACTAGAGTCCCTGAAAATAATACATCTGTTACACCACCTAATCCGAAAACTAAAACGCTATAAGAAAAAGATCCTCTTCTTGCGAGAAGTGGATCTTTTTTTATCGATAACGTCTTACAATTAAAAACTCAACAGCTGGCTTTACAACTATCGCAGCACATAATGCAAACAATAGCGGTATGTTATGAAAATCAATCCATTTATTAAAACCTACTGATGCGAAAAACAAACCAAAAATGAATACAACGAGTACATAATACGTAACATTTGCACTCGTTTTTAATACATGTTTTTCTAAATCTTCGTTCCCCTCAGTTTCCCCTTCAACGCTATGTGATACCAAAATTTTAAATAGATAATGTAACGCGATGCTACAAATAAATAGTGCATACCAATTTACTTGAAGTTCAGTTAACCAATAGTAAAGTGCAAACACTAACGTACCTATAACCACTAATACAGTAACAAAAAGGTTTATTTTCTCTTTCCCCAACAACTACTCCCCCTACTGCTTGTACAAAAATAGTTTATCAACAGTTGTTCCTAATACTTCCGCTAAACGGAATGCTAACGCTAAGCTTGGATCATATTTATTATTCTCAATTGCATTTATCGTCTGTCTAGAAACTTTACACTTATCAGCTAATGCGCCTTGTGAAATATTATTTTCAGTGCGTAATTCATGGATTTGATTTTTCACACTATTTCTCCTAACCTGTAAAATCGTTTTTACATCATCAGTATATAATTGGCTCATATAGTTGTCAAAAGTTCCCCAAAGAAAAAGGAAGCAATTCTGCTCCCTTACAATGGTTATTTCGAGGCTAACGAATTTGTTAGTTCCTCTTTATTAGCGACATCTTCTTTATTTATTTGCATGCGTAGAACTGGTCCTATCGCAAATAAAATAAGCGCCATTGCTATACAAAATACAGTAACTAGTGAGGTCATCTCCTTCAATCCTCCAGCTAGTGAAGTTCCGATTAACATCGCCCCCATAAACAGTGGCAAAATTGTTCCATTTACTCTTCCAACCATATTTTCTGGTACAAGTTGAATCATAAGCGTACCGACAACGATATTAACACAAGCTAAACAAATACCTGTTCCAAATCTCATGAAACTAGTAATCCAAAATGATGTAGATAGCCCTTCTACTAAAAATGAGATCGCTAATATGCTCATACCGAATACAAACATCTTTTTCGGATTCACTTTTGAAGCGAAAACTGCAGCAATAATACCACCAATTAACATACCTATTCCATCAGCTGCAGCTAAATATTGAACTGCTTCCTTTTCCATTCCAAGGCGTTCTATTACAAGAAATACCTCTAATGGATTCGTTAGTCCAACAGCTAAGCCCATAATAGTAAAAGTAATCGTAATCATACGTAAATTTTTCGTATGAAGAACATATTTCCAACCTTCTTTTATATCATTTTTCAATGAATCTCTCACCACTTGCTCTTGTTCAACCCATTTCGGTAAAAAAGAAAGAGCGATAGCAGATAACAAAAATAAAATGATTAAGCTATATAGTGACGTAAATAAACCAAGTTGTGTATACACAAGCGATCCTACCACTGGTCCAAAAATCAGAAATAATGACTGTAATGTTTGGTTAAATGCAATCGCATTTGCTACCTGTTCTTCTTTTACATAGCGCTTAAATATACGCGAAGATGACGGCTGAGAAAACTGACCTACAATCGCAGAAATGAGTGTTGCAAAAAATATAGCCTGCCAATAATCTAACTTTAACAACAAGACAATACCTATGATAGATAGTACACTTAATACATCTCCAGCAACCATCGTTCTTTTCGGATTCCAGCGATCAGCTAGTGCACCACCGATAAACGAGAAAATAAAGATAGGTGCATATTCCATAACCGATAACAACGAAACGGAAACTGGATCGTTATTCGTTCGCTCCATTATGAAATACAAAAGAGCCATATTTCTGATCCAAATTGCAAATTGTTGTAAAATATCAGATGCCATAACGAGCATAAATGCTCGGTTTTTAAATAAAGCGTTCATTTTCATTACCTCCATAAACCGACCGTTCGGTCTAATTTATTTTGTAAGAAAAGCAACTGACTGATTATTCAGCTGCCATTCCTTTTAACAATACATCTATTGCCTTTTTATAAATACGCTGCAGTTCTTTATAATCTAACTCGTAGTAAAGTACTCCAAGCCCTGATAATAATCCATTCACAATATACATAAGATCGCGCGTATTATCTTCACGAAACTCTCCAGACTGTATGCCTGCTTCAATTAGTTTCTCAAACATAACATATGATGCTCTAGTTAAAGCCAATAGTTCATCCAAAATCTCTTTACTTACAACTTGGCTCATAGAGAATTCCTCTATTGCATTTGAAATTGGTTGCTGTATGTCCTCGACATGATATTCCGCGAGACCATATAGTTTTTCAGTATTCGTACTATACAACTTCTCTTTTTCATTCCATTTCTCAAGCCAATCATACGTATGTTGCTTTACTACAAATAAAAATAATTCTTCTTTACTTTTAAAGTGATAATAAATGCTTCCTTTACTTCGCTCTGTAATTTCACAAATCTCTTCCATAGATGTAGCTGCATAACCCTTCTGTGAAAACAGACTTTCTGCTTTATATGCAATTTCTTTTTTGATCTCTTCTGTGCTTCTTCTCATATTTACACCTCTTTAAACCGACCGTTCAGTCTAATAATAACAAATTAAAAACCTCTATTACAAGAGGCTATATTTCTTATTTAAGAAAATGTACTTTCAAACCACGTTCGAATCATATGTATAATTCCAATTTTAAATCCTAATTTCACAAGAAATACGCCTCCCGCAGCTAATAAAAATAACATTACTTTCCCCTTATTTTTCACTTTCGGTTCCCTTTCCATTTCTATTCCCCTTAGTATATTAAAAACATTTAATCAAACGTTTGTTTAACTGTTTTTATGCATATGTAAGCCAACTAATCAAACGTTTGTTTAAAAAGAAATACGCCTATATAAGGCGCATTTTCATCAATCACCGCCGCCACCGCAGCTCCCTCCACTATCTCCACCAGAAGACCCTCCGCAATCATGTGAACCTCCATCATGCGAGCTATCATTATCAGATCCGGCAAAGAAAAATAATGGCGATGAGCTGTTAGATGAATTATGAATGTTATTTTGTTTCATAAGATTTACCTTCTTTTTGTTTGATCGAACTGCTGTTACGATTATTCCAATTACAACAAATAATAGTATAAAAATAATAAATTCCATTTAAAAGCCTCCCTTATTCCTCGAATAATTGAATGGTTCTCTCTAGATTTTCAAGCGAAATGAAGCGCGATTCACGAAGAATCTCTTTTCCATTATGAAATAATAAAATTGTCGGTCCAGTAAATACTGCATATCGCCCTGCAACCTCTTGCATGTCTTGCAGTAATATCTCTATTTTCTCTACGTAATCATAATTCTCTAATACGTAATTTACTTTCCTTAACATGACATCACAAACACCACAATTTTCCGTTTTAATAAATAGAAGTACTAATTGTTGTTCTTCAATATATGTTGCTAATTCTTCTATCGTTTCAAATTTTTTCATCTTATCCCTCTTAACGTAGTTTATGAAATACTTTATCTTGATACATACGAAATGCTGAACTATCTTTAATCTTTCTTTTTTCCATTACTTGCTGAAAACGTAATGTTTTTGCCGTTAACTCTTCTTGTAATTTTTTTCGCTCTTCTTCATCATAACAGCAAGCAATTAAATCCTCTATTTTTAATATATCTTTTTGTAGTTCCATTTCTGGGGGAATCATTCCCGCATTTTTTAAAATTTTATAACTCATTCTAAGTTCTGGAGGTACCATTGAAAGATCTTCTAATTGTAGTGGTTTTCCTTTTCCCGGAATATTATCGAGATCACCATTCCGTATTGCTTGTCGAATTTTTTCTTCAGCAATATGCAAAAACACATCCACACTATTCCCTCCTTTACATATTTTTACTATTATTTTACATGATATTTTCTCATCTTGCTATGCCATAAGAAATTGACTTCATACAATTTTTTCTCAATTTTATTTATAAGGAGCTATTTTCTACCTCACAGATGTTTTATTTTCATATACAGTTTGTATTCAAGCCCTTTTATATTGAGAAAATCCTTCTGAATTGAATAAAGCGTTTACACTAAATCTTACATTTGTTACGATTTAATCATCCTCAGCTCCTTGTATAGACTTCGTGATGTCTGATCATTTTTATCTAGATGATTTATACATCTAAATTCATTTTGATTTATTGGCGCATGCCTTTAAATATATCTTTTATTTTGAAAGGAGAAATGGCTATGAAATCAAAAAAATTCACACTGCTATTACTATCCCTACTACTCTTCTTACCTCTTTTTCTCACAAACTTTATTACTCCAAATGTCGTATTAGCAGATTCACAAAAGCAAGGTCAAAAAATTGTTGGGTATTTTCCTTCATGGGGCATTTACGGACGTAATTATCAAGTTGCAGACATTGATGCATCAAAGCTAACTCATTTAAACTATGCTTTCGCTGATATTTGCTGGAATGGAAAACATGGAAATCCTTCTACTCACCCCGATAATCCAAATAAACAAACGTGGAACTGTAAAGAATCTGGTGTACCACTGCAAAATAAAGAGGTCCCTAATGGTACTCTCGTACTCGGTGAGCCATGGGCTGATGTCACAAAATCTTATCCTGGCTCAGGTACAACTTGGGAAGATTGTGATAAATACGCACGCTGCGGAAATTTCGGCGAACTGAAACGATTAAAAGCTAAGTATCCTCACCTAAAAACAATTATTTCCGTTGGTGGCTGGACTTGGTCTAACCGCTTTTCTGACATGGCCGCTGATGAAAAAACAAGAAAAGTATTCGCTGATTCTACAGTCGATTTCCTACGCGAATATGGATTTGATGGCGTTGATTTAGATTGGGAATATCCGGGCGTAGAAACGATTCCTGGTGGTAGTTATCGCCCTGAAGATAAACAAAACTTCACCCTACTCCTTCAAGATGTTCGAAATGCATTAACGAAAGCTGGTGCAGAAGATGGGAAAAAATATTTACTAACAATCGCGTCAGGTGCAAGCCAACGTTATGCTGATCATACAGAGCTAAAGAAAATCTCTCAAATACTGGATTGGATTAATATTATGACATATGATTTCCACGGTGGATGGGAAGCTACTTCTAACCATAATGCAGCTCTATACAAAGATCCAAATGATCCAGCAGCGGATACGAAATTTTACGTAGATGGTGCGATAGACATTTATACAAATGAAGGGGTTCCAGCAGATAAACTCGTATTAGGTGTACCATTTTACGGACGCGGGTGGAAAAGTTGTGGAAAAGAAAATAACGGACAATACCAACCTTGTAAACCAGGTAGCGATGGAAAGCTCGCTTCTAAAGGTACTTGGGATGACTATTCTACCGGCGATACAGGTGTGTACGATTATGGTGATTTAGCAGCTAATTATGTTAATAAAAATGGTTTTGTTCGCGGATGGAACGATGTGGCGAAAGTACCTTATTTATATAATGCGACTACAGGCACGTTTATTAGCTATGATGACAACGAATCTATGAAATATAAAACAGACTATATAAAGACAAAGGGTTTAAGTGGCGCAATGTTTTGGGAGCTAAGTGGTGACTGTCGCACAAGTCCAAAATATAGTTGTAGTGGACCAAAATTACTTGATACGTTAGTAAAAGAATTACTAGGTGGACCTATTACTCAAAAAGATATTGAGCCACCAACAAACGTAAAAAATATTGCTGTTACAAATAAAAATTCAAGCTCAGTTCAATTAAACTGGACTGCATCTACTGATAATGTAGGAGTTACGGAATATGAAATTACTGCAGGAGAAGAGAAATGGAGTACAACAACAAATAGCATTACAATTAAAAACTTAAAATCTAATACAGAATACTCATTTTCAATAATAGCAAAGGATGCTGCTGGGAATAAATCACAGCCTACTTCTATTCTTGTAAAAACAGCTGACGCTAACACAACACCTCCTGATGGAAATGGGAATGCTACCTTTTCAGTCACTTCAAATTGGGGAAATGGTTACAACTTCTCGATTGTAATTAAAAATAGTGGAACGACCCCTATTAAAAATTGGAAATTAGAATTTGATTATAACGGCAATTTAACACAAGTTTGGGATTCTAAAATTAGTAGTAAAATAAATAATCATTACGTAATTACGAATGCAGGATGGAATGGTGAAATTCCTCCTGGTGGATCGATTACAATCGGAGGGGCAGGAACAGGCAATCCTGCTGAACTTTTAAATGTATCTATTAGCGAAAACTAAGCGTAACCTCCATTAACTATTTCATTAAAGTTTGAATTTAGGTTTGAGTGCCCTATCCTAAATTCAAACTTTTAATTTTATGAAAAATCACAAATTAATATTATAATAACTTATTATAATTATATTTGGTTCCTAATATGAAGTTCGTGTGAAGTTCACCTGAATTTTACATGAATTCCCTTTAAGTTCTATTGTCTTCCTATACTAATCACATTATCCTTTACATATAGGAATTATTTTTCATTCCACTTTAAACTATCTATATATATAAAGAAAAGATAGTCGCCTATTAGGGAAAGGCATCTAAATATAAACATAACATAAGAAAAAGCACGCTTATAAGCGCACCATAAGAGTGCTTCTTCATACAATTCTCATGTAAGAGTTCTCGAAAATCATGTTAATCACAAAGAAAAGGCA
>NZ_BOQB01000100.1 GCF_018332475.1 Bacillus sanguinis
GGTTTTGGTGATTAAATTTAGTTTGGATAAGGAATTAGATAGGTTTTGGTGATTAAATTTAGTTTGGATAAGGAATTAGATAGGTTTTGGTGATTAAATTTAGTTTGGATGAGGAATTAGATAGGTCTTTGATGATTAAATCCAGTTTAAAGAGATAATTAAATAGGTTTTGGTGATTAAATTCAGTTCAAACAGAAATTAAATAGGGTAAATAATAGATTTTTTATTGATTATAGTCAATGTTTTTGATAATATTATGAGTGTTAGGTATACCAGTTTATTATTAATTGGTCAATAGAGGTTTTCAGTAAACATGAAATTTAATTAATATCAGAAGTGAAATTTAGATATTATAAACAATGTTTGTAATTAATCTGAAAAGGAATTATTTCTTTTTAGAGAAAAAATTAAAATGGATACATACCAGGTTTTGATGATTGGGTAAATAATAATATTAGTTAACATGAGATTTATTTAAAATTAGAATCGATATTTAGATACTTTAAAAAATGTTTACAGAGTATAAAAAAGACCCCTTTCTTTTTGGCGAAAGAAAGAGGCTTGAAAATTCATATATCTTTTATGCCTCAACATAATCGATACGTAGTATAATTATTTTTTTGTACGATCTAGAAAAATGATGAGAAGCAATAAAATTATTAATGTAACAACCAAACCGAAAATCTGGTATTTCGCTTGCTCCCAAATTACTAAAATAGTAAGCGGATTTCCTTGGTTTAAAATAGGACATAAAGCGATGTAAATCGCAACTGTGAAAGTAAAAGCTACTCCTGTTAATTTAAACAAAATTTGTTGCATTCTGATTACTCCTTTCATTTATGTATGAAAAAGGAAATCCCTGTATATTTGTAGACAATTAAAAAACCGTTATAAAACGGCAGTTTATCACAAAAATATGTAAAAATAAACCGAGGGGAATTCTCTTTATTCATTTTTAAAAGTATCATAGTATTCGGATTTAGTCAATCGCATCTGTTAAATAAATATATTTTTGTTGTATTTATTGTATAATTCAAATTTATGGATTTATATAATGAAGAGGCGCCCTCTGTTTATTTTTTAAAACAGAGGGCATTTTTGTATTTTCCTTAAAGCTTTTACAGGTCATCCTCTTTTTAAACTGTGATAGTAGTTTGTTAGAGTGACACTTGTTGTATTCAGTCACAGTAACCATCCAAAACCTGATTTATACACTATGAAGGAGTTTTTTTCTTACTAATGGGATAAAAAAGGGGGCGATGAAAAATGCAATGTTACTGAAGTGGGAGGAAGTATACCACGATCAATTCATAGCGATGGGGCAGGTGCGATCGATTCCAGAACACGTAATGTTATGACGGATATTCAAAATCCGAATATGCTCGTTTAGCTTGTAATTGATGCGAAGGTAGTTCCTAACTTGAAGTTTTTATTCTCGTACATTTAATTATAGAGCTGGCGATGTCGGGTTCGGGTATGTTCCGTTTGCGAAGGGGTGTTATATTCAAAACATAGGAGATGAAACATTGTGGTTTTTAGAGATGTTCAGAAGCAATCTTTTTGAAGAGGTATCGTTAAATCAGTGGATGGCATTGACTCCTAAAGAAATAGTGGAAAGTAATATACATGTTGGGCCGCAAGTAATGGATTCTCTGCGCAAGGAGAAATGGCCTGTTGTGAAATATCCGGGATTTTCATACAGTCCGAAAAATGATGAGTAAAATGAAACTTTACGCCATTCTTTCTAGAGAATGATAAGAAAGGATGGCGTCTTTTTTATGCTGAATCTAGTCTTAACTAGTATCCGTTCTTTGTATTATTGTTCGGGAAATTATTATAGAAGAAAAGTATATGGAATTGACACAATACATAGCGCAATTACAACCTGTAACGCACAAGTTGCACAGCCTACGCAACGACAACTCGCTTTACTCTTCATTATGTATTTGTCCATACTAGACGTAGAGAGGTGATAAACACAGTATGATTTTTAGCGAACGTTTAAAAGAAGAACGAGAAAAACGAAATTGGTCGCAACATGATTTGGCTGAAAAAATTCATGTAAGTAGGCAGTCTGTTTCGAAATGGGAGACGGGAAAGAACTATCCGAGCATTGAAATTATTATTCATTTAAGCGATCTGTTCGGTATTACGATTGATGAGTTGTTAAGGAGCGATGAAGAGTTGACGCAGAAAGTAATCGAAGATAGTAAGCAATTAGCATATCCAAAATGGAAGGTGTTTTTCGATAGTCTCTTTATGATGGGCGTATTTTTGTTTCTTACAAAAATCGTTGTATGGATGTTAAATAAGTTTGCCGGGGCGAGCATTACAATTTTAGCGGACGCACCATATGTAATGAGTTTTTTACCTTTCATATTAATGGTTATAGGTGGCACTGCTTCTGATAAGTTGAAGAATATGTATAGGTAAAAAAAGATTTGAAAGAAATCCCCTACACTAGCTGTTCTTTTCACTTAAATTGTGTACTATAAAGGATAGGACGACATAAAGAAGGGGATATATAGAATGGAATTTCATGAACAAAAGATTTTGCCGGCAGTGAGGCAAATTAAAGATTTGGAAAAGCTATTACATAGTTCGTATGAGTATATCGTTATTTTAGATATTCATGTCGGTCAATTGAAGAGTGTTATATCACTTGCGAAGCAATATTGTAAAAAGGTGTTTTTACATGTGGATTTAATTCACGGCTTGCAGAGTGATGGGCATGCGACGGAGTATTTATGCCAAGAGTTTAGACCGTACGGGTTACTTTCAACAAAGGCGAGCGTCATTATGAAGGCGAAGCAAAAGGGCGTTGTGGCAATTCAGCGTATCTTTTTAATCGATTCTAGTGCAATGGAGAAGAGTTGCAATCTGTTAGAAAAGACGAAGCCAGATTATATAGAGGTGCTCCCAGGAGCAATGACGGACATTATCGCTGAAGTGAAAGAGCGTACTGGTGTACCGATTTTGGCGGGTGGTTTTATTCGTACAGTTGATGATGTGGAGAAAGCGTTACATGCTGGTGCGACAGCAATTACGACATCAAAACGCGAACTATGGAAACATTACCAAAAAAAGTGACGAAAATGTGAAAAAATTCTGTTGACACCGCTTTCATGAGGGGTTAACATTATAGACAAGTTAATAAACGTGACGGAGAAAAGTAGAGATCCACATTTCATTGTTTCTATATAAATTTATATAGAAGCGTGCAAAGCTGTGGGTCTTTTTCTTTTTACAAAAACGAATGGCCATTCATTTTACCTCTATCACATTTGAAAGCGTTTAAATTGATTGTGGAGGGATACTATGTCAGCATTTTTAGGAGAGTTAATAGGGACTGCGTTGTTAATCTTACTTGGTGGCGGCGTTTGCGCTGGTGTAAGTTTAAAGAAATCGTTTGCGAAAGATTCTGGTTGGATTGTTATTACAATGGGCTGGGGCTTAGCGGTTGCTATGGCAGCGTATGCAGTTGGATCAATTAGTGGGGCGCATTTGAATCCGGCTTTAACGATAGGATTAGCATTTAAGGGAGCGTTCCCATGGAGTGACGTACCAGGTTATATCGCAGCACAAATGATTGGGGCAATTATCGGGGCAGTTCTTGTATATTTACATTACTTACCGCACTGGAAAGAAACAGAAGATCCAGGAACAAAATTAGGTGTATTTGCAACAGGTCCAGCAATTCCGAACACATTTACAAACCTTTTAAGTGAAATGATTGGAACATTCGTTTTAGTATTTGGTATATTAGCAATTGGAGCAAATAAATTTGCAGATGGTTTAAATCCATTTATCGTAGGTTTCTTAATCGTAAGTATTGGTTTATCATTAGGTGGAACAACAGGATACGCGATTAACCCGGCTCGTGATTTAGGTCCGCGTATCGCACACTTCTTCCTTCCGATTGCAGGAAAAGGCGGTTCAAACTGGAAGTATGCATGGATTCCAGTAGTTGGTCCAATTTTAGGTGGATCACTTGCAGGATTATTCCATCAAGTTGTATTTGAAGGAAAACAAAATGCAGCACTTATTTATGTGATTATTGCAACTGTGATTGTACTAGCAATCTCTTATATGACAAGTAAAAAAAGTGAAAGCAATACAAATAGTAGAAAAGTAGCATAGGGGGAAACCGATATGAAAAAATATATTCTTTCTTTAGACCAAGGAACAACTAGCTCACGCGCAATTCTGTTCAATAAAAAAGGTGAAATTGTTCATTCAGCTCAAAAAGAGTTTACACAACATTTTCCAAAGCCAGGTTGGGTAGAGCATAACGCACAAGAAATTTGGGGATCTATTTTAGCAGTTATCGCAACTTGCTTAAGCGAAGCAGATGTAAAACCAGAACAAATCGCTGGTATCGGTATTACGAACCAACGTGAAACAGCGGTTGTTTGGGATAAAACGACTGGAAAACCAATTTACAACGCAATCGTATGGCAATCTCGTCAAACAGTTGAAATTTGTGATGAGTTAAAAGAAAAAGGGTATAGCGAAACAGTTCGCGAAAAAACAGGTCTTTTAATTGACGCATACTTCTCTGGTACGAAAGTAAAATGGATTTTAGATAACGTTGAAGGTGCAAGAGAAAAAGCAGAAAACGGCGATCTATTATTCGGAACAATTGATACGTGGCTTGTATGGAAATTGTCTGGCGGTAAAGCGCACGTAACGGATTACTCAAATGCATCACGTACATTAATGTTTAACATTCACGACTTACAGTGGGATGATGAGCTTCTAGATATGTTAACAGTGCCAAAGAGCATGCTTCCAGAAGTACGTCCATCATCTGAAATTTACGGCGAAACAATTGACTATCACTTCTTCGGTCAAAATGTACCGATTGCAGGTGTTGCTGGTGATCAACAAGCAGCATTATTTGGACAAGCTTGTTTCGGTGAAGGTATGGCGAAGAACACATACGGAACTGGTTGCTTCATGTTAATGAACACAGGTGAAAAAGCAGTAGCTTCAGAGCATGGCCTATTAACAACAATTGCATGGGGAATAGATGGTAAAGTGAACTACGCATTAGAAGGAAGTATTTTTGTAGCAGGTTCTGCAATTCAGTGGTTACGTGACGGAATGCGCATGTTTAAAGATGCAAGTGAGAGTGAAGTATATGCTTCTCGCGTTGAATCAACTGACGGTGTATACGTTGTACCAGCATTCGTAGGTTTAGGTACACCGTACTGGGATAGTGAAGTACGCGGCGCTATGTTTGGTGTAACGCGCGGTACGACGAAAGAGCATTTCATTCGTGCAACATTAGAATCTTTAGCTTACCAAACGAAAGATGTATTATGCGCAATGGAAGCAGATTCAGGTATTGAACTAAAAACATTACGCGTAGATGGTGGAGCTGTTAAAAATAACTTCTTAATGAAGTTCCAAAGTGATATTTTAGATGTTCCTGTAGAGCGTCCGGTGATCAATGAAACAACGGCTTTAGGGGCAGCGTATTTAGCTGGTCTTGCGGTTGGATATTGGAAAAACCAAGATGAAATTAAAGCGCAGTGGCATATGGACAAACGCTTTGAACCAACGATGGAAGCGGAAACAAGTGAAGAGCTATATGCTGGATGGAAAAAAGCAATTGAAGCAACAAAAGCTTTCAAATAATCATAAACAGTGTTATAATGGTGACAAGTTAATAATTCGGTAGGAGATTTGGAGAGACCACAACGCGCTATAGAGGCGAAATCTATAGCGGAGTTTGTGGTCTCTTTTTTCTTTATCAAAGGGAGGAATTACCATGAAATTTTCAAGTAAACAACGTAAAGACGTATTAAACGGAGTAAATAAACAAGAGTTAGATGTGATCGTAATTGGTGGAGGTATTACTGGTTCTGGTATTGCATTAGATGGAGCAACACGCGGATTATCTACAATTGTGTTTGAAATGCAGGACTTTGCAGCAGGTACATCAAGTCGTTCAACGAAGCTTGTACACGGTGGTCTACGTTATTTAAAACAACTTGAAGTGAAAATGGTAGCAGAGGTGGGGAAAGAGCGTGCAATCGTATATGAGAACGGTCCCCATGTAACAACACCAGAGTGGATGTTACTTCCGTTCCATACAGGCGGTACGTTCGGATCATTCAGTACATCAATTGGTCTTCGTGTATACGACTTCTTAGCAGGTGTAAAACGAAGCGAGCGCAGAAAAATGTTTAACCGTGAAGAAACATTAAATAAAGAGCCTCTTGTGAAAAAAGAAGGATTAAAAGGCGGCGGTTACTACGTTGAATATCGTACAGACGATGCGCGTCTTACAATCGAAGTAATGAAGGAAGCAATTGAGCATGGTGCGAAAGCTGTTAACTACGCAAAAGTAGACGGTTTCTTATATAAAGATGGAAAAGTATGTGGTGTACGTGTAATCGATTTACTAGACGGTGAAGTATATGAAGTGTACGGTAAGAAAATTGTAAACGCAGCTGGTCCTTGGGTAGATACACTTCGTGAAAAAGATAACTCGAAAAAAGGAAAAGTACTTCAGTTATCTAAAGGTGTTCACTTAGTAATTGACCAAAAACGTTTCCCGTTAGGCCAAGCGATTTACTTCGATACACCAGATAAACGTATGGTGTTCGCGATTCCTCGCGGCGGAAAAACATACGTAGGTACAACAGATACGTTCTATGATAAAGACGCAGCTGTACCACAAATGACAACAGAAGATCGCACATACATCATTAATGCGATTAACTACATGTTCCCAAGCGTGAAAATTACAGAAAAAGATGTTGAATCAAGCTGGGCTGGTGTTCGTCCGCTAATTTACGAAGAAGGTAAGAGTGCATCTGAAATTTCTCGTAAAGATGAAATTTGGACTTCTGAATCTGGTTTAATTACAATCGCAGGTGGTAAATTAACAGGATACCGCAAAATGGCTGAAATGGTAGTAGACTATGTAACGAACTTACTACAAAAAGAAGGTCATAGTGCATATCCGAAGAGCGATACGAAACATATGCCGATCTCTGGTGGACATGTAAGTGGTTCACATGGATTCCCAGCATTCGTTGCGAAAAAAGCAGAAGAAGGTACAAAATACGGTTTAACAGCAGCACAAGCAGAAGAATTCGCGAAATTCTATGGCTCTAACGTAGACGTACTATTCGACTTAGCGAAAAAACATAAAGACGAAGCGAAAGAATACAACATGCCGCTAGACGTTCTAATCCCACTTGTATACGCAATGGATTACGAAATGACAGCGAAACCAGTTGACTTCTTCGTACGCCGTAGAGGCGCTGTATTCTTCAACATCCACTGGGTATACGAGTGGAAAGAAGCAGTAATCAACTACATGGCTGCGAAACTAGGCTGGAGCAAAGAAGAGCAAATGAAATACACAGCAGAACTAGAAAAAGCATTAACAGACGCTGTCATTCCTGTAGATCAACAAGAACAAGCAGCTGCGTTAGCATAAAAAGAGAAACACCTGAAGGAGAGCCCTTTAGGTGTTTTTTCTCTTGACTAAAAATAATTAGAATGTGTTACAATAATGATAGAGTATATAGTATGAATTTTGCATAAAATAAAGAAGACAGAAGCCTGAGAAACTTCTGCCTTTGTAACCTAACTTGCTATTGTGGTGGTAGTAGGTGCGGTTATAAGACAATTACATTAACGTTTTAGCCGAGAACCGCCCTTACCTTTTCCACGAAGTGAACCGCACCCAATTTGT
>NZ_BOQB01000101.1 GCF_018332475.1 Bacillus sanguinis
TCTTCACTTGCGGTGACACAATATTCCCTACATTTTCTTTCTTTACTTGCGGTGACACGATATTCCCTACGTTTTCTTTCTTTACTTGCGGTGACACAATATTATCTTTTTTCGTTTGCGGAGAAATGATGTTATTAGGTTTCATTTTAGTAATTTGAGGAGCAATTAACTCGCTTCCTTTTTTAATTACATCTGAAATTTTATATTCTTTTTTCGCTTTTATTGGTGGTTGCGGTGGCTGTGGTAATACATTTACCGAGAACTTTGTGTTTTCTTTTTCTGCTGGTTTTTGTTTTTCTATAACAGGTGGTTTTTGAATAACAGACGGTTTTTCTATTTGAATTGGCTTTTCTTTTTGCACTTCTTTTTGTGGCTTTACCTGTACCTCTTTTTGCGGTTTCACTTGCATTTCCTTCTGTGGTTTTACCTGTACTTCTTTTTGCGGCTTCACTTGCATTTCCTTCTGCGGTTTTACTTGCACTTCTTTTTGTGTTTGTTGCATAGCAGGCTGCTGTGTAATTGGCGCTGATTGATACGTAACTTCTTCTTCATCTTCTATTCCAAGTGGAGTTGGCGTTGCTGCAAATTCTTTTTGTTGCACTTCTTTTACGTATTGTTTTGGAGGTGCTGAGCCTGCACCAGCATGTTGTTTTACGTGAACGCTGTTTGATGGTACTTTAATTTTCATACCTGGCATGATTAAATCTGGATTACTGAGTTGTGTATTTGTTTGTTTCAACGTATCAAAATCCACTCCGTACTTTTTCGCAATTTTCCAAAGGGTATCCCCTTTTTGCACGATATGAATTTTCAAATTTTCCCCCTCCTGTATAACTTATCTATAAGTAACAAATCTCATGAAGTAACTCTTTCTACATAACGTTAACTTCTTTTCACTTTCATCACTTCTTCGATTTTCAATATCATTTGAAGTGGAATAAACATAAAAAAATCACAATGATTTCTTCAAAACAATGTATGCCCATTTCGTTCTCGTTATGATTACATGTATGAAAAAAAGCAACGGGAATCCCGCTGCTTCACACACGCTCTAACATACGATTTAATGCAAGAACCGCTTCTTCGGTCACTTGTTTATCTACGCTAATAACGTTAATTTCTTCTCCTCTTTCTACCGTTTCAAGCACCCATAATAAGTGCGGCAGATCAATTCGGTTCATCGTTAAACACGGACACATAAATGGATTAAGTGAAACAATTTCTTTATCTGGATGTTGTTGAATAATTCGGTTCACTAAATTCATTTCTGTACCAATCGCCCATTTACTGCCGGATGGAGCCGATTCAATCATATCAATAATGTATTTCGTTGAACCTGCATAATCCGAAGCAGCTACAACTTCATAGCAACATTCCGGATGTACAATAATATTCATATCAGGATGTTTTTTCCGTACATTCTCAATATTTTTCACTGTAAAGTTTTGATGAACCGAACAATGCCCTTTCCATAAAACCACTTGAATTTCTTCTATATCTCCATCGTATTCTAATGAATCTGTATACGGGTCCCATACTGCCATTTTATCTAACGGGATACCTAAATCGTAAGCTGTATTTCTTCCTAAATGTTGATCCGGTAAAAAGACAAGACGCTCTTTTTGTGTAAACGCCCAAGATACCATTTGTTTTGCATTAGAAGAAGTTACTGTTGCTCCGCCATTACGACCGCAAAACGCTTTAATTGCAGCTGTAGAGTTAACATAAGTTAACGGAATCATCGTATCTCCAAATAATTTCGTGAGCTCTTTCCACGCTCTTTCTGTTTGTTCGATATCTGCCATATCTGCCATCGAACAACCTGCGCGCATATCTGGCAAAATAACGATTTGATCGTCTGTCGTTAACATATCTGCTGTTTCTGCCATAAAGTGCACACCACAAAATACAATATATTTTGCTTCATTATTACTCGCTGCAACTTGCGCAAGCTGAAGTGAATCTCCTGCTGCATCAGAAAATTGCACTACCTCATCTTTTTGGTAATGATGTCCTGGAATAAATAGTGATTTCCCCATTTTTTCTTTAATTGCACGAACACGCTTTTCCATATCTTCTGTTGTCATCGTGTAATAACGCTCTGGTAACATCGTTTCAATCGGTTGTACGTTTTCTAAAATACTCATATTCCTTTCTCCCCCTCTAAGCCACTTTCCTTACGCCTCAATATTGAAACTAATATCAAGTGCTTTCACTGAATGTGTTAACGCTCCAAGTGAAATATAATCTACCCCTGTTTTTCCGTATTTCGATAAATCTTCAATTGTAATGCCTCCTGATGCTTCCGTAACGATGGCACTTGGTACAATCTTCGAAAACTCCCGAATCTCATCTGGCGTACGGTTATCAAACATAATAATATCCGCACCAGCAGCTACTGCTTCTCTCACTTGTTCCTCTGTTTCTGTTTCCACTTCTACTTTCACCATATGTCCTAATTTTTCTTTCACCGATGTAACAGCTTTCGTAATAGAACCAGCAAAAGCAATATGATTGTCTTTAATCATGACACCGTCATATAAACCGAAACGGTGATTAAATCCGCCTCCGCATACGACTGCATACTTATCAAACATACGTAGCCCCGGCATCGTTTTTCGCGTATCACAAATGCGTGTATGGCTGCTATCTAAAGCAAGAACAGCTTTATGTGTCATTGTCGCTATCCCGCTCATACGCTGGATAACGTTTAAGATAACGCGCTCTGCCGTTAATAACGATGCGATTGGCCCTTGGACAGTTGCAATTATTTCGCCTTTTTCTACAAGATCTCCATCTTTTTTATGAAGCTCCACTTCAATTCTCTCATCAATTAATGTAAAGCCTTCTTCAATTACTAAACGCCCCGCGAAGACACCTGTATCCTTCGCAAGAAACGTTCCTTTTGAAAGTAAATTGTCTGGAAAAATAAGCTGAGATGTTACATCTCTTTCTCCTATATCTTCTAGAAAAAATCGATTTAATGCTTCTTTCACTTTTATCGTGTTCACAAATACCCTCTTCCCTTCATCACACAAATTGTAGTTTTCTTTTCACTCGAACAATCTCTTTTTTTTCGCTGTTTCTATGTGGATAATCACTTCGATAATGACCACCAATGCTTTCTTCTCTTTGCAAAGCTGATACGACTATAAGCTCACAGACTGTTAACATATTAATAAGCGTTATCTCTTCATTTGTAAGAGCGCCATGTTGTAATATCATATTTCGAACACCGTACTTACTAAGCCATCTCTTTGCATAAGATAAACTTTGCTCTGTTCGCACAATCCCAACATATTTCATCATGCATTCTTGTATTTCTTCTTTCGCCGGCAAATGATTCAAAACGATAAACTTCTTTTCCTTCTCAGCTAGTTTGTTCAATCTGTCTTTTGCCGCTTTCGTTAAAATATGTTGTCCTATTCTTTTTCCAAACACAAGACCTTCTAATAACGAATTACTTGCTAGCCTATTTGCTCCATGAACACCGTTACAAGCTACTTCACCGACCGCATATAAATTTGGAATGGACGTCTCTCCATCACCGTTCGTTTTCACGCCACCCATATGAAAATGAGCACCGGGTACGACCGGAATACGTTTTTCGTTTATATCGACACCATTCTTTTTACACAATGATGATACAGTCGGAAAACGCTCTTCGAAATTTCGAATAGACTCGATATTTACATACACTTGTTCACCCGACAAAAGCTGTTCATGAATCGCTCTTGCTACTACATCGCGCGGCGCGAGATCATGATCTGGGTGTATATCCATCATAAAACGCTGCCCTTTTCCATTTATAAGGACAGCTCCTTCACCACGGACAGCTTCAGAGACGAGACCGCAGCAACGCCCGTTCGCGTATAACATTGTTGGATGAAATTGTACAAACTCTAAATCTACGAGCTCCCCGCCTGCGCGGTACACCATCGCGAGTCCATCACCCGTAATTGTCTTATCGTTAGAAGTAAAGGCGTATAAACCGCCAATCCCACCTGTTGCTAACACCGTACAATCTGCAACGTAACGCTTTAACTTCCCTTCACTAGTTCTTGTTAAAACTCCAACACATTTCTCATTTTCTATAATAAAATCGAGCACCATTTCCTGTTCCACTACCGTAACGTGCGGAGCTACGTCTTGAATGAAATGCTCTAATACATTCTTTCCTGTTGCATCGCCACCTGCATGTAAAATACGACGCTTTCGATGTGCGCCTTCTTTTCCAAGATGAGGACCCGTTTCATCTCCATCAAATTTCATTCCATTTTTAATGAGAGTATTCATTTCTTTCGGCCCTTCCTCGACTAAATAACGGACCACATCTTCATTGTTATAATGACATCCTGCTACTAATGTATCTTCAAAGTGATCATCTGAATTGTCATATGTAGCAACCGCTGCGGCAATTCCACCTTGCGCCAAATATGTATTATTATTAAGGTTTGTTTCCTTTGTGATAATAATCACATTCTTTTCGTGGCAAATCTCTTTCGCAACACGAAGTGCCGCAACACCACTTCCAATAATTAAGACATCTGCACTTGGCATAATTGTTGCCTCCTACTTTACACTTTTCAACTGTCTTGACATCTATATTTACATAGTTTTAAAATAATGACAAGAGTTTTTTTATAATTCTTATTTTCAACACCATTTAAAAAATACGAGAAATGTAACTCTTACTAGAGAGAGGAACTTACAGGATGATATATCTTGACTATGCAGCTACTACACCTATGAGCGGGGAAGCATTACAAACATATATGAAAGCAGCATCGCAATACTTCGGAAACGAACAAAGTTTACACGATATTGGAGGAACAGCCTCTTCTTTATTACAAGTTTGTAGAAAAACATTTGCTGACATGATCGGTGGAAAGGAACAAGGGGTATTCTTCACGAGCGGCGGGTCAGAATCGAACTATCTTGCAATTCAATCCCTTCTCAATGCCCAAAATAAGAAGCATATTATTACGACACCTATGGAACATGCATCCATTCGAAGTTATTTTCAATCTCTAAAATCACAAGGCTATACGATTACTGAAATTCCTGTTGATAAAAGTGGACTCATTCGTTTAGTAGATTTAGAAACAGCTATTACAGAAGATACTGTTCTAGCAAGTATACAGCACGGAAACTCTGAAATTGGAACCGTTCAAAATATCGCAGAAATCGGGGCGTTTTTAAAAAAATATAACATTTTATTTCATTCAGATTGTGTGCAAACATTTGGTAAGCTTTCTATCAATGTTTTTGAGATGGGGATTGATAGTCTTTCTGTTTCAGCACATAAAATATACGGACCAAAGGGTGTTGGTGCTTGCTATATAAATCCACAAGTTCGCTGGGCACAAATATTTCCGGGAACTTCTCACGAAAAAGGGTTTCGCCCAGGTACAGTAAACGTTCCTGGCATCGCATCTTTTTTAACAGCTGCTGAGAATATATTAAAAAATCAACAAGAAGAAAGCTTACGTTTTAAAGAGTTACGATCCTACTTTTTAGAGCGATTGCAAACACTTCCTCTAGAAATTCAAGTAGAAGGTCATTCTACTTCTTGTTTACCACATATTATTGGGGTTACAATAAAAGGAATAGAAGGTCAGTATACAATGCTAGAATGTAATCGCCGCGGTATTGCCATTTCCACGGGAAGTGCTTGCCAAGTCGGTAAACAAGAACCTTCAAAAACAATGCTTGCAATTGGAAAAACGTATGAAGAGGCAAAACAATATGTCCGCTTCTCTTTCGGACAACAAACAACGAAGGATCAAATTGATACTACTATTCATGCACTACACACAATTGGAAATCAATTTTATAGAGGTGTTAAATCATAATGAAACAAAATGAACAAAAAAAGATTTTAGGTGAAGAAAGACGACAGCTTATCCTTCAGTGGCTTCTAGCTGCAAATGAACCGTTATCTGGGAATGAACTATCGAAAAAAACGAACGTAAGTAGACAAGTGATCGTGCAAGATATTTCCTTGCTTAAAGCAAGAAACGAACCAATTATCGCAACTGCCCAAGGATATTTATATTTAAAACCACAAGAGAAACAACAAGCTTTCGAACGCGTAATTGTATGCCAACATAAACCAGCAGAAGTACGTCAAGAACTTACAATGCTTGTTGACCACGGCGTTACGATTAAAGATGTAAAAGTTGAGCATCCTGTATACGGTGACTTAACAGCATCTATTATGGTAAGTAATCGCTTTGATGTAGAGCAATATTTACAAAAAATCGAAAACACAAATGCTTCCTATCTATCGCAATTAACAGATGGTATTCACTTACATACAATTGAAGCAGATTCTAAAGAGAAGTTAGATGCTGCTTGTGAGGCTTTAGATAAAGCAGGATTTCTCGTTTATTAATGTAAAGCACAGAGTTTTTATCATTCTCTGTGCTTTTTTAATGCTATAATATTGTAATCAATTGTAAAGGAGATCAAATATGGGAATTGAACTCGTTCACTTTAGCATCGGCAAACCGAAACAAATGAAATATAGCGAAGATAAAGAAATGATAACAGGTATATGTAAAGAACTTGCAGAAGAAGCTTTCCTCTCAAAAGATGGATTTCGTGGGGATGATGTAGCGGATTTAAAACACCACGGGGGACCTGACCGCGCAGTTTGTGTGTACCCACACGAACATTACGCACTATGGGAAGAAGAATTTCAAACTACGCTTCCAGCTTCCACATTTGGCGAAAACATTACCGTAACAAATATGTTAGAGCGTGATGTTTGCATCGGAGATACATATCAACTAGGTGAAGCAATCATTCAAGTGACACAAGCTCGCGTACCTTGTAGCACAATTTCAAAACGTCTTGGCATCCCCGGCATACTGCCGCGCATTGTAGCAACTGGATTTACCGGCTACCTATGCCGTGTTCTTCAAGAAGGTACTGTACGTAAAGATTCAAAAATTACATTACTAGAACGTCCACCGAGCAATGTTTCTGTATTGTTCTCTAACGAAATTTATTTTCATAATAGAAAAGATAAAGATGCTATTGAAAAAATTCTTGCTGTTCCAGAACTAGCTGATGTTTGGCGTGGTCAGTTAGAAGAGCGTCTTGCAAAGTTAAAATAAAGAATCCCACCATTTATAGGTGGGATTTTATTTATCTATCAGACGGTATACTAGCAACTGATATCATATCGACTTAACTACAAAACACTCTCTCTTACAACCAATAAGAAGAATAACTCCCCAGCACAGTAACAGAAAAACCAAGTGCTTCAAGTTCCATTGTTACGCCTGGCAATAATACATCATCATATGCTTTATCGACATCGATTAAGAAAAAGTAATTTCCAAGTCCTGTTTTCATCGGGCGAGATTCGATTTTTGATAGATTTAATTTTCTCCATGCGAAAGCTGATAACACTTGATATAACGCTCCTGCATAATCAGCAGGTAACGTTATCATAAGCGTCGTTTTCTCTCCGCGGTTTTCTCCGTTATTTGAGAGTATTGCTTTCTTTTTCTTATGGAGCACGAGGAAGCGTGTATGATTATTTTTATGCGTATGAATGCTACGCCTTACAATCGTTAATCCGTATTTTTCTGCAGCTGCTTCATTTGCAATGGCAGCAATTTTTTCTTCAGGGTGCTCTTTTACATATTGCGCAGCAGCACTTGTTGATGTCATATCTCGGACAGTTACCCCTTTTAATTCTTCATTTAAAAACTTATGACATTGTGCAATAGCGTGCGGATGAGAATGCACTGCATATACTTCTTCCCACACTTCTGCATACTGCGGATGTACAAGTAAATGTTGCTGAATGGGTACCGTAATTTCTCCTACAATAGAAAGTGGTTGCTCATGTACGAGGTAATCAACTGTTATATTCACTGAACCTTCTATGGCGTTTTCTAGTGGTACCACTGCATAATCTACATTTCCATTTGCAGCTGCATCAATGCAGTCTGGAATCGTTCGATACGGTACATGCTCTGCTTCCGGAAAAAAACGACTCACCGCCATATTTGTAAATGTTGCTTCTGGTCCTAAATATCCTACTCGAATCATCGTCTTTTCCCCTCTTTTTCGTTTTCTTACTGTTATACCATACTTTTTTATATTCTTCTATGTAAATTACGAATATTAAAAAAAGACTAGCGTTCGCTAGTCTAAATGTTTCCTATATTCTCTTTGAGCGAAAAAGAAATACACGATGCATGCAGCGATATAACACAGAATAAACAAGCCTACTTTTCTTAATGAACCATCCATAAAGAGCGTATTATGAAACGTATATAACGCAACCGCACTATGCATACTCCCCACTATAATTGGCGCAAAAAATAGCATACACAATTGCCAACGGGAAATCTTCCATACTTCTTCCTTCGTCATTCCCAGTTTAGAGAGTGCCCCGTACTGCTTTCTATCCGATGAAATGTTATGAAACCATTTAAAGTATACGATGCTACATGATGTAAGGAAAAATAATATACTAATGAATGAGCCTAGAAATAGAGTAATATCACCGAACGATTTCATATTCACATATAACTCCATATTACTTCGAAATGCATGATCTTTATCTTGTTTCATATGTTTCCGTAAATCTTCATTTAATTCTTTCGTATTTTCGATATTTGGTAATGTATAGCCTCTATAAATCATTTTTTCAGAATCAGGAACCTTATTTGCTATACTGTCAAAGTCTTCATCATTCATGACGAAGAACAGACCGTTAATGTGCGAAGGATGATAGTTAAATTGTATCCCTTCCTTTTGACCGTTAAATACGAATGAATATGTTTGATTCATTACTTGTAGTTGAATCTCTTTTTGATCATATATATACGGATGATTGTATTTACTATAATAAACAAGTGTAACTGTTCCTTTTTTAGGATGATACGTTTTCTGTTTTTGTTTTCTTGCCTCTTGATTGTACTCACTTTCCTTTATAAGCGGCGCTACTTCTGTTTCTCCTTTATTGGACTGAAAAGATGCATACACTCCAACAAAACTCATAGATTGAAAATCATTATACCCATATTGATGCAATAATTGTTCAATCGTACCTTCCGCAAAGACTTCATGAGAAGAAATACCTTTTTCTATGTAAGAAAGTGAGTGCACTCCTCCGCCCCGCCACATATCTTGCATACCAGAAAAATATAAGAACACCGTACCTGTTGCCGTAACTACAAACGTCGTTGCCATCGACATTAGAAAGAAAAAACGACCATTTTCCTTCATTCGATGTGACAATTGATTCACTATAAATAAGTACGGATATGTATACATAATCTTTTTATTTCGTTTTATCACTTCTATTATTTGAGCAGTGCCGTGTGTAAAAGAAAAATACGTTCCGAAAAAGACAAATATAGAAACAGGAAAAAAGTATAACGCTATCGTTGGCATCGTCGCTTGTAACGCTAACGTATATCCTATCCCTAAACAAATAAAGCCGAATATACAAAGCCACATTGATGTTTTCTTCTCTTTTTTATCCGGTCGAAATTCTTTCAATAACCGAATGATTTTTATATTCCATATTCGTAAAGCACTTATAAAAGATAAGACAACAAATACGACCATATACGCAATAAACGTTCCCCCAATTGCTCTCACGTCAAATATAACAGGGAGTTCTTTCGGAAGCCCTAGCAACATACTAAACACCATGAAGAAGAGCTTTAAAAAGATCATACCAAGCCCAATCCCGAAAATATTAGCAAATACCCCAATCAACATTTGCTCGGTCATAATCACTCCTATTACGTTAGATTTCGTTGCTCCCATTAACATATATAACCCTAATTCTTTCTTACGCGCTTCTATGAAAATAGAAGTAGCGTACAAAATAAATATGACGAAAAAAGAAATGATTATAACATTACATATAATAAGTCCCCAGCGTACGTTTTGATACCACATCGTCTCCTGCATATACGGATGTACAATGACAGACATATATGCAAAAGACGCAAATATCGCAAAACAACTACTTAAGAAAAACACTTTATAATTACGCCAATTCCCTTTTATATTTTGCAGCGCTAGTTGCCGAATGTTCATCTATCGTCCCCCTATAACTTACTACATAGGCAAAAAGCTAGAGGTTTCTCTAGCTTTGCACGTGTTTCAAATATCCTCTTTGCGCGATTATAAAGTAAATCGCAGAAGCTATAACGTATGCTCCAATTACAATCGCACCTGATTTCCATAAATCGAGATAAAGCATTTTCCCTAACGTATGAAGAGCAAATCCACTATGAATGGCACCGATTACAATTGGGATAAAGAAGATAACACCCATTTGTCGAATTGCAATTTTACGAATTTCTTTATCTGTCATACCGATTCTCTTTAACGATTTAAATTGAATACGATCTTGTTCTTTATCGTTAAACCATTTAAAGTATGTCATACTACAAGCGAAGAAGAAGAACAGTACAGCTACAAAGAAACCGATAAACATTGTAATTGCTCCTGATTCCCTTATATTTTTATAAGCGAGCACTGAGTTGTTTAGTTCCCCTTGTTTATCTGGTACAATTTCCTTTTTCAAATCTAACACAAGGTCTTCCGTACTTTTCCAGTCTTCTATATAATAACCGTAATATTTCGTCTTTTCTTCATCTGGTACGAGCTTTGCATATTTCTCAAAATCTTGATCATTCACAATGAGATATTCACTATCATTAAAAACAGAAAATGAAGTTGGCTTATTCAGTTGAACAGACTGCGTTTGTCCGTTAATTTTAATTTCATATGGTTTCGCAAGATCTATCTTCATCATATCGTTCGCCATATCCATTATGACCATCGTTGCACTACCTGGTGCATTATGAACTTCTCTAACTTGCTCTCTCTTTTGTTTACGTACTTCAGCGTTATATTCTTTTTCTGAAACAATCGCCATTGGCACTTCATGTTCACTGTTAAACATCGTGATTTTTTGAGTTCCAGGAAGTTTTACGTACGTTACTTCTCGCGCATCTTCAAACCCGTGTTTTTTTATTAATTCTTTTGTTTTTCCTTCTTTGATGACATTATGCGTATGAATGCCTTTTTCCTCATACGAAATAGCATGCGGGGTACTAGTTACTGCCTTATAACTCATATCCTCAAAAAATACGTACAGTGTACCAACTGCTGAAGATACAACGGCCGTAATGATAGAAATTACAAATAGAAAACGAGCATTATCTTTCATTTTATAAACAAGATTGCTAAGTACGAACATATTTGGATATGTATAAAAAGATTGTTTTCGTTTTTGTAACGCCTTTAATACGACTGTACTACCTTGTGTAAATAGTAAATAAGTTCCGCCTATCGTCAACCCTACAATCGGTAAAAACAGAATGATAAAATTCATAAATGTCACTTGGAAGCTAAGTACATATGCAACAATAATACATCCTATACCAACTACACATAACCATGTAAATGCAAAAGGTTCTACTTTTTGTTTTCTTGCTTCTCTTAATAAATCAATAATTTGCAAGCGCCCTACTGTCCAAACGCTAAACAATGATAGGATTAAAAATAGGATAAAGTATACACCCGCTGTAATCAAAACTGCTTTACTATTCCATACGAGTGGAAGTGTTTTATCTATTTTCAATATTACACTTAATGCTTGGAAAAATAATTTTGAACAAAGCATACCAAGCCCAATACCCACTACAATGGCAATGCTACCTAACATAAGCTGCTCTAATATAATCATCCGGCCAAGTTGAGATTTTGTTCCACCTATTAATGTTAATAGACCAAATTCTTTTTTCCTTGCTCGTAAAAATGTTGAATTTGCATATAAAATAAAGAGTGCTGAGAAGATGACTACGATATAATTCATCGATTCTAACCCTTTTGAGATCATCTCCCTCATACTAATATTACCGCTTACGACATCTGGATGATAAATGAAGGAAGCATACATAAAAAATACGACAATCGATAAACAGCTACTAATAAGGAAAGCTTTATAATTACGCCAATTTCCTTTTACATTACTAAGCGCGAGCTGGCGAAAGTTCATGATATTCTCCCCCTAGCATCGCAAGTACGTCCAGAATTTCTTGGAAAAAGGCTTGCTTCGTTCTTCCTTTATGTATTTCTGAGAAAATTTCTCCGTCGCGAATGAAAAGAATACGTTCGCAATAACTCGCCGCTACTGGATCATGCGTTACCATTGCAATTGTCACTTTCTTTTGTTCATGTAAATCTTGCAACGCACTCATTAATGATTTCGCTGACTTCGAATCTAAGTTTCCAGTTGGCTCATCCGCTAAAATTAACGTCGGTTCATGAATGATCGCTCTCGCTGCTGCTGCACGTTGTTGCTGTCCGCCTGATACTTCATATACTTTTTTATTTAAAATTTCTTCAATATTTAAGAACTTTGCAATCTCAAGCACTTTTGCATCGATTTCATTTACAGATTTCTTCGCCATGACAAGTGGTAAAATGATATTTTCTTTAATCGATAACGTATCAAGTAAGTTAAAATCCTGGAAAATGAATCCTAAATGTGTACGACGAAACTCCGCTAATTTTGCAGCACGCATTTGATTAATTTCTTCGCCATTTACAAGCACATGACCCGAAGTTTGCTTATCAATTGTTGCTAATAAATTTAAAAGCGTTGTTTTTCCGCTTCCTGAAGGACCCATAATCCCTACAAATTCGCCTTCTTCTATTTTAAAATTTATATTGTTTAAAGCAGTCGTCGCTACTGAACCTTTCGATTGATACACCTTCGTTAATCCTTTTACTTCAAGAACACTCATTTCTAATCCCCCTATGTGTTTTCTTCTTACATTTACTATAAGAAAAATAAGAAAAAGAAACGAGCGATTTCCCTTACAAAATGTTTTGTTATCTTACAGTTTTGTCATTTTTCTCATTAATGTATGATATTCTTCATCTTTTGCAAATTGGAACGTGAATGTTGTCCCTTCCCCTTCAGCCGATTGCACATAAATACCGTGATGTAAATTATCGCAAATTTCTTTCGTAATATATAAGCCCATTCCAGTCGCTTCTCTCGTTTTACGGCCATTTATCCCCGTAAAGAATGGATCAAATATACGCTTTACATCTTGCTCTGGAATACCAATTCCATTGTCCTTAATATGTAATAACACTTTTTGATCTTTTTCTTCAATTTGAAATTGAATTTCCTTTTTCTCTGCCTTTGAAATTTTTGTATACTTAATCGCGTTTACAACAATTTGACCTATAGCAATGCTCAGCCATTTTCTATCAGATGCAACCATACAAGTATCTTCCTCAAACATTACTTTCGGGAATACAGACGATTGAATAAAGGATTTTCGATTTTCATTAATAATACCTCGAATGATATCTATCACATTTACTACTTCTACTTTATAATCTTTCGCAAACTGCTCTAACCTTGCCATATGTAACGCTAAATCTAAACCATTTAGTATACGGTTATTTTCTTCACGAATACTTTCAACTGTTGCTCTTGCTTCACGATGTTCTTTACCAAACTTCTGTAATAACAATTCTATAACCGAGACTGGTGTTTTCATTTGATGAATCCATTGATTCATAAATATCATTTGCTGCTGTTCTTTCGCATGTTGTTTATGAACTTCATTCATATATTGCTGTCTTAATAACGTAAACGATTCAACGACCATCTCTTCTTCTGATGTATAAGAAGTATCAATAAGTAAAGAATCGTGTAATGTATTTCCGCTGGCAACATATTTTTCAATTCTTTTTAAAAACACACTTCGTTTTCGATAATCGTAAATGAGGTATACGATAAATACAACTGTTCCTAATAAAAGTCCATATAACCACGTACTCCAATCAATGGATCTCTTTTCTAAAAGACTTTGCAACTGCAGTACAAGCCCAAATAAACAAAGGCTAACAATGTAAGAAAGAATTAAAGAAAAGCGGTCCATGAGGTATTTTTTAACCTTCATGCCCTTCGCCCCACTCTGTAAGAAGTGCATAACCATATCCACGCTTCGTTACAATTGCATTTTTAATGCCTAGCTCCTCTAGTTTCTTCCTTACGCGTTTTACATTTACGGTTAATGTATTATCATCAACAAAAGCTACCTCATCCCATAGGGCTTCTAACAGTTCTTCGCGCGTTACATATTGATTTGCTTGTTTCATTAAACACTCTAATAAGTAAAATTCGTTTTTTGTCAGCTCCGTTTGTTGCCCTTGCCACTCAACAATGTGCTGGGATGGAAATAACAACAATCCATTTACACCTAAACAATCACTCTCAGCGACAGATGCATACTCACCATAGCCACGGCGTAGCGCACTTTTCACCTTTGCCATTACAATATCTAAATGAAATGGCTTCGTAATGTAATCATCTCCACCATTCTCGATCGCCATTACTTGATCCATTTCCCCTGTTCTTGCAGAAACAAAAATAATTGGCGCATTCGATACAGTACGAATTTGACGACACCAATAAAACCCATCAAAATATGGTAAATTAATATCCAGTAATACGAGATGAGGATTTATTTTCACGAACTCATCTTTTATATGACGTAAATCACTTGCTCTAAATGATTGATAGCCATACCTTTCTAAATGTTCCTCTAATATTCCCGCTATTTTTTCATCATCTTCTACAATTAATATTTTATACATGTTCATTTTCTCCCCACAAAAAATTCTTCCAAAACCGCTCCTTGTTCTATTATAAATTGAAAATTTAATTAGTGGGTATTTTTTCCTGTGCGAATCAGACTTTTACAATATAAAAAAGACTGCCATATTTCGGCAGTCTTAGTCGATAAATTCAAATTCATATTCAAGAATTTTTACAATATCTCCATCTTTTGCACCACGTGCACGAAGCGCTTCATCAATACCCATTCCGCGCATTTGACGAGCGAAACGACGTATAGACTCATCACGTGAGAAGTCTGTCATTTTGAATGTTTTCTCAATATCGTAACCAGAGATAACAAACGTACCATCACTTTCACGTGTAATTTCAAATTTAACACCTTCAGTATCAAATTTGTACATTACACTTGTGTCAGACTCATCCGCAACTTGATGTATTGGGAATTCTGGTGTTGTCTCGATTAAGTTCGCTACTTCAAACAGTAAGTCACGAACACCTTGTTTCGTTACAGCTGAGATTGGGAAGATTTTTACTTCGTCTCCCACTTTCTCTTTAAAGCCTTGTAAGTTCTCTTCTGCATCTGGCATATCCATTTTGTTTGCGACAACAACTTGTGGACGCTCAGTTAAGCGAAGATTGTATTCTTTTAATTCATTATTAATCGTTACGTAATCTTCATATGGATCACGGCCTTCTAAACCAGACATATCAATAACATGCACGATTACACGCGTACGCTCAATATGACGTAAGAATTGGTGTCCAAGTCCAACGCCTGCATGTGCGCCTTCAATTAGTCCAGGAAGGTCAGCCATAACAAAGCTGCGGTTATCACCAGTTTCAACAACACCAAGATTTGGAACGATTGTTGTGAAGTGATACTCTGCAATTTTCGGACGTGCTGATGATACAACAGATAATAATGTAGATTTACCTACACTTGGGAATCCAACAAGTCCAACGTCTGCTAGCACTTTAAGTTCTAGAATAACATCACGTTCTTGACCTGGTTCCCCGTTCTCAGCGATTTCTGGCGCTGGGTTCGTTGCTGTTGCAAAACGTGAATTACCACGGCCACCGCGGCCACCTCTTGCGATTACAGCTGTTTGTTCATGCGTTACTAAATCAGCAAGAATTTGACCTGTTTTTTCATCTTTTACTACTGTTCCTGGTGGAACCTTTACGATTAAATCTTCAGATTTACGTCCGTGCTGTCCTTTACTCATTCCGTGCTGACCACGATCAGCTTTGAAATGACGTTGGTAGCGGAAGTCCATTAATGTACGTAAGCCTTCCTCAACAACGAAAACAACATCTGCACCTTTACCACCGTCGCCGCCTGCTGGGCCACCTTTAGGTACATACTTCTCACGACGATACGCAACCATTCCGTTACCACCGTCGCCGCCTTTTACATATATCTTGACCTGATCTACAAACATTATTTCACCACACTTTTTTCGATTGGTTGTAATATAACTGAGACTTCTTCGTCTCGTACTGTATAAGAAATGGAATACCATTTATTGTTTTGGTTCGCAAGCCAATTCTGTAGTTCTTCTACACTCGTTAGCTTACCACGAAAATCAAAAAAGAAACGAGCATTCTCCGCGTCACATTCAATTGTGATACAAACATAATTTTCAACATATACGTCTAAACTATGCTGAAGCATTGAGAAAAATTGATTCGTCCATGTACATACAGTCTCATCTAAGTGAGATAAGTTATGTAATTTCCCTAATACTTCGTACTCCAATAAGCACGGCTGCTGTTTCCAATTATATGTTAAAATCCACTCTGAAAATAAAGGCATTGATAGCCCTATCAGATTGGATTCTTGTCTCGCTTCTTGGACAAAACGATCGATGAGACTATGAATCTCTTCCACTTTTCCAAGGGAAAGGTTTCCTTTCACCATCTGCATACGATTGAGCCAATCATGTCTTGAATGGCGCAATGCATCTATAATTGTCCATTTTTCATTCATTTAGATACCCCTTAATATAGAAAAACTCTAACCTGCACTCAGGTTAGAGTTTTCCGTGAGTTCTTATGCTTCTTGAGCAACAGGATATACGCTCACTTGTTTGCGGTCACGGCCAAGACGCTCAAAGCGTACTACGCCGTCAACTTTCGCGTATAAAGTGTCATCGCCACCACGACCAACGTTAACACCTGGATAAATTTTTGTACCGCGTTGACGGTAAAGAATTGAACCACCTGAAACCGTTTGACCATCTGCGCGTTTAGCACCAAGACGTTTTGACTGAGAGTCACGACCGTTCTTTGTACTACCTACACCTTTCTTAGATGCGAAAAACTGAAGATCTAATCTTAACATACGTTACACCTCCTGCACTTTTTCTATTAAACGGATATACTTTCCGTAATCAAGTTCGATCGTCTTAAGCGAAACAACCAATCCTTCTAAAAGCGTTTGTGCTTTTTCTGCTGCATGAACGTCTAAATCATTAGGCAATTCATACGTTAAGAATCCACCATCACTTCCGAGTTCAATAGTTGCCTGCACATTACAAAGTTCTTCCACTGCATTTATAGAACCAAACACAACCGCTGTAGTTCCAGCACAGACAAGATCTTGTCCATGTGGCGCATAATCGGCATGTCCAGTCATTTTAAATGATTGGATACGTCCTAATTTCGTGCGACTTATCGTAATTTTAATCATGTTAACCTGGATTAAGCGTTGATAGCTTCAACAACTAGCTTAGTGTAAGGTTGACGATGACCTTGTTTCTTACGATTGTTCTTTTTCGCTTTGTATTTGAAAACGATAATTTTCTTAGCGCGACCTTGTTTTTCAACTTTCGCAGTAACTGTTGCACCTTCTACAACTGGGCTACCAACTTTAACGTTTTCGCCACCAACGAAAAGAACTTTGTCAAAAGTAACAGTTTCACCAGCTTCAACATCTAATTTTTCAATGTAGATTGCTTGACCAGCTTCAACTTTAATTTGTTTTCCACCTGTTTCGATAATTGCGTACATACTTGCACCTCCTCTTAATTACTAAGACTCGCCAAAAACGAGGTAGACATAAATGTCTTTAGGGAACCTGTCTTGTGCGGTTGTAGCATATAGCCGTTTAGGTGCTATAAACTATAACATAAAGATGTTATCATGAATCATAGACGGTTGTCAATAAATGTTCTACTAACTATTTTTTCCGTTCTACAATTTCTTTTTTGCTTCCAAAACGGACAATTGCATACTTTTCGATCATATCATCTTTGAAATAAATTTCAAATGGAATATTTTTTTGTAATTCTTTTTGCAAAAATTGTTTTTGCAATTCTTTAGATGCAGCGATTAATACTGCCTCATCCTCTATATTACCATATGTGATTAACTCTCTCTCTAACTCATACGCAATTGTCTCATACGACATCACATACCCCGTCGCTTTGCACGGTACACATTCTTCTAGTAATACGTCGCGTAAAGAATGTTTTTTACGTTTACGTGTCATCTCCAAAATCCCTAACTCTGTAAACCCAAGTACTCTCGCATATGTGCGATCATTTTGCATAGCAGCCATGAGACACTCTCTTACCTTTTCTTTATCTTCTCTTCTTTTCATATTAATAAAGTCAATTAATATCATACCACCAATGTCACGCAGTCTTAATTGACGTGCAATCTCTTCAGCTGCCACTTCATTTGTACGAAGGACTGTATCTTGTAAATTCTGTTTTCCAGTAAATTTGCCCGTATTTACGTCAATTACAGTCATCGTCTCCATTTGTTCCACAATTAAATACGCACCGTTCGGGAGCCACACAATTTTCTGAAGTGCTTTCTCGATCTCACGCTCTATTCCAAAATGGCTAAACATTGAAGACTTTTCATTATAAAAAGATACTTTTTCTTTTCCAACTTTTTCTTCTAATTCTTTTACTATACTTCTTGTATCTACAACTACTTTTTCAATCGTTTCAATGGGATTCTCTTGAAATACACGATCTAAAAAGGTGGCCGGTCGATGAAGTAGTAATGGTGCCTTTCCTTGTCCCTCTTTTCTTTTTAACTCTTCATATAACTGCTGTAACCTTTGCATTTCAGCCTGTATTTCTTCAATTTCTCCTTTTTCAGAAGCAGAGCGGAAAATATAACCTCCTGTCCCTTCTACCTCAATTTGGAGTAGCTGTTGCCTTCTTTTATTGTTTTTTATTTTCCGAGAAACGGCACGCATTTCATCATATGGCATATAAACGACATATTTCCCGGTAAATTCTATGTTCGCTGTCAATTTCGGCCCTTTCGTATCAATTGCCTCTTTCACAACTTGTACGAGTACTGCTTGCCCTTCATGTATACGATAGGAAGATGGTACATCATCATATGAAAGATACGCATGCTTTTCTAAACCGATATTTACAAATGCAGCATTCATTCCAGCGATTGTTCTTACGATACGTCCAACATAAATATGCCCAACAATCTCTTGTTCTTCATTTCGTTTCCATAAAAACTCAACAATTTTTTTCTTCTCTTCAATTGCAACGCGTTTTTCCGACCCCGAGTAGTTCATATATAACGTTTTCAAAATTCTTTCCTCACTTTATAATCTTCTTTGCTTTTACAATAATAAAAGGTTAGTGCTATCGTCAACACTAACCGATTAATTCTTCAACAGATGAAGTTGTTCGTTTTTCAGTAAAATACGCATAAAGCAATTCATTTTCATCCAATGTGTAATGTTCTTTATATTTTCCATGGACGATAATAGAGTGCTTATACCCTCTACGAAATTTTGTGAATATCTTATATAAATGATCTTCTGATTGCACTTCAATAGGTGCAATCTTTTCAATTCCTCTTTTGTTCCCATAATAACGTTCTAATAAAAAACGCATAAAGGCATACCGTCTTTGTTTCCATTCTTGATATAACGACACCGCTAAAAATAGGAGTAGTACCCACATCATAATATTGTTACTATTCCAAAGTAGCTGCCACACTAGTATTACACTAAAAAAAACACATGATAATTTCATCATCTTTTCATGTGCTTGTAAATAAGGAAAACGATATGATAATACGTTAAACAATACTTTCCCGCCATCAAGTGGCCAAATAGGTAGTAAATTAAATGCTAATATAATTATATTATTCCACATAAAGAAATAATATAAATCCGCATGAAGCCAACTAGCTTCAAACAACATATAGCCTACCGCCATCATCCAAATATGTTGAATAGGTCCTGCAATTACGACAACAAGCTCCTCTTTCAATGACTTATTCCCATGTTCCTCAAGCTCAGCTACACCACCAAACGGTAAAAGTTGAATCTTTTTGATGCGCCAATTATAGTGTGCCGCTGCAAAAGCATGCCCAAGTTCATGGATAAGAACGATACAAAATAACAATAGTAACTCTTTAAAACGTGCTGTAAAAATACCAATGACAATAATAACCCAAAACAACGGATGCACTGAAATCTTCGTTAAAACCTCTCTATATTTAATCAAATGAAATCACCTGAATCGGGTCAATAAATTTTTCATTCTTTTTTATTGCGAAATAAAACTTACCATTTTTATCGTTTGTATCATTACTCACCGTTCCAATTTTTTGTTTCTTTGAAACGTAATCATATAATTTCACTGACATGTCATTTAAATTTGCATACCACGACTCCGTTCCATCTGCATGCTGAATTTGAACTGTATTACCAAGTTCCTCTTTCTTGCCTGCAAAAACAACTAGCCCTTCATTCACTGACTCAACAGTTGCATTTGTAGCCGTTTGAACAAATACACCTTGGCCATTTTTTTGAAACCCTTGCATCACCTTTCCGGAAGCAGGAATTGCATAATCTTTTTGTTGAATGGTTCCTTCTTTTTTCTCAGTAGGTGAATAAAATACAAGCGGTTTTCCAAACTGCTTTTCGTACCATTTCGCTACAGTAGCAAACTGAAATTCTTCTTTCATCACTTTTTCTGTAACAGCTTTAGCACCGTCGAAAGAAGAAGGTGCATTCTTATATAAAATAGCGACAGAAAGAACTAATATTGCTGATAACAAAATTTTGAAGAAAAATACTTCTTTTCGAAATAAAGGATGAATTTCCTTTTCTCCATCTTCAATAAATACTGTTTCACTATCAAAATTCCCTCCAGCAAAATACTGCTCTTCCTCCATCCTTTCTTGCTCTGCCTTCCTTTTCGCAATCCTTTTTTTAATTTCTTCGACACGTCTATTCTTCATACTGTCTCCTTTCTTTCGTTAAGCTAATTTAAATAGAAACAGTTGTATACAGTTTGTACATATGTATGAGCTAAGAAAGGAAGATATTCGTGTGAAGAAAAAAGAAAGCACTTCGCATATATGCGAAGTGCTTTTAACGGATTCCAAAAAAGTTTTTCACCTTTGTAAATACCGATACTTTTTCTTGCTCAAATGCTTGCAATGGTACATTCTCACCCAACAAGCGTCTTGCAATATTACGATAAGCTAACGCTGCTTTTCCGCTCGGTTGCAACGCTACAGGTTCACCTGTATTTGTAGCACGAATAACTTCATCATCATCTTCGACAACACCAAGAAGCTCGATTGACAATGTACGTACGATTTCATCAACATCTAACATATCCTGCTCATGAAGCATATGACTACGCACACGATTAATAACAAGTTTTGGTGGTTCAATATCCTCTTTTTCTAAAAGCCCGATAATACGATCCGCATCGCGCATTGAGGATACTTCTGGCGTCGTAACAACGATTGCTTTATCCGCACCAGCTACCGCATTTTTAAATCCCTGCTCAATCCCCGCAGGACAATCAATTAATATGTAATCATAATCTTGACGTAATACTTGTATTAATTCATCCATTTGTTCAGGTGTTACCGCTGATTTATCACTCGTTTGTGCTGCAGGTAATAAATAAAGATCATCAAAACGCTTATCTTTAATAAGCGCCTGAGGTAAACGGCAACGCCCTTCAACGACATCAACAAGATCAAATACAATACGATTTTCCAGCCCCATTACTACGTCTAAGTTTCGAAGACCGATATCTGTATCAATTAAGCACACTTTTTTTCCAGATAACGCTAGGGCTGTACCAATGTTCGCAGACGTTGTAGTTTTACCTACTCCGCCTTTTCCAGATGTAATTACTATTGCCTCTCCCACAGCTATACAATTCCCCTTTCTAACTTTGTTAAATTAGGTCTAAGATGAGTGAGAAGTTGCAGTCGATCGACAACAATGTGATTGTTCTCATTAATATACGCACATTCTGCCGCCTCCGCTCCGTCTTCTTTCTCTTCCGGAGCCCGCATTGCCACATCACTAATTCGAAGTTGCATCGGGTTCATAACAGATGCGGCGATTACAGCATCCGAATCCCCATAATACCCTGCATGCGCAATTCCTCTTAATGATCCTACGACAAAAATATTCCCCCCAGCGATAACCGTTCCGCCTGGATTAACATCTCCAATTAACAATAAATTTCCTTTTACATGTAAAACTTGTCCAGAGCGAACAATTTTGGAAATAGGGACAATTTCTGTTTCTTCTTTCCAAGCTATTGCTTCTGCTTTAGTTATAACATCACTTTCAATCGAATCCACAACGAGATTCTTTTTATTACGAATTAACGTACGAATCTCTTCTTGTTGGACTTCTGTTAAATAACGATTTCCCACTTTCACATGCACTTCAATTAAAGAGCGTCCATCACCATCATAGTAATGTGTAGAAAGCTTTTCATCCAATTCTTTCAGTAATTCAGAGAATGAACAACAATCATCTAAATGAAGCGTTATTCCGTCTTTTGTCCCTTTTATTGTTACATTGTGTTGCTTTTTTTCTTCCACTAAAGTTCACCCCACCGATTCAATTCGACATAAAATTAGAAAATCCTTTTTTCTTTTTCTTCCATCGCTTTTGAAAGACGCACTAAATATCGTCTCAGTGGGAAACAAACTATCAATAAGAAAATTGCATTTAGCAATAAAGTAGAAAGGAGACGATCCGTGAAAAAGACATACGCCGACATATGAGTACGTCCTAACAAAGTTAAAAATCCATACACATAATACTCTAATGCTACAATGCTAGCTAGTACGATAGAAGCAACAATAAATAAATTCAATTGTAGTACCTTCATCACACTATAAACTAAATAAGCTAAAATCGGATACGCAAAAATATATATACCGACAAGTTCTGTGTATACGGTATCAAATAAGAAACCAAATAATAGTCCGTAATAAATCCCTTGGACCGGACTATAGTAAACAGTAACAAAACATAACACAATTATAAAGAAATGAGGTGCTGCTATACTGTCTTTCCAAAAAACCTCTGTTGGCACAATAGTAGCAAACATATTTTCAAATAGAAAAACAAAAAGGAGCAAAAGAGGAAGAGCTGCTCTTTTTAAAATCTTCATCATCTCTTCTCCCCCTCCTATTCTAATGGCGCTGAAGGCGTATCGCGTTTAGTAACCATAATATGCTCTACGTCATTCAAATCAGCGGCAGGTTTTACATAAGCTGTTTTTGTTAAACCGTATGGATCTGGCTGAACATCAACGATAGTTCCAATTACAAGACCTTTCGGGAAAATATCACCGAGTCCAGATGTTACAACTAGTTGATCGGTTTTTACCTCGGCATCAGAACCAATCTTTGTGAAAAGAAGTAAGTGCTTTTCTTTATCGTAACCTTCAATCAATCCAAAGATTTTCTCATTTCCTTGTACGATAGCAGAAACACGATTTGTTCGGCTCATAGAGCTTAGCAATTCTACTGATGATGTAAACTGAGATACACTTTTCACTCGTCCAACTAAACCTTGTGAAGTTACTACAGCCATATCTTTTTTAATTCCTTGCTGTGCTCCTTTATCAATTCCAATTAAATCGTACCATTTATCTGGATTACGAGAAACAACAGTCGCTGGAATTTCAGTATAACCGCTATTCAACTTATCTTTACCCGTTAACTCTTGTAGTTTCTTTTTATCATCTTCTAATTGTTTTACTTTTCCTGATAGTTCTGCATAATTATCTAATTTTGCTTTTAATTCTTTATTTTCTTCATACGTGCGCTTTACATCCTCTACATTTTCGAAGAATCCAGCTACGTATTTCGCTGGCTTTTGGAATACACGTTCTACAACACCGACAGTGTCTTTAACAAACTGCTCTGGCCATGTTAAACTGTTCCGTTCTTTCAATGAGATTCCAATCAATGCCACGAGAAGAATAATACTAACTAACAAAACAATTAATCTTTTGTTTAAGAAAAACTGTGGCACGTTCACACCCTCTTAATTTCATTGATTTTTATTTTGCAATATTATCGAGCAGCAGTTTTGAAAAGATCGATATTGTCTAATGCTTTACCTGTTCCAATTGCTACGCAATCTAATGGATCTTCCGCAACAAGAACTGGCATATTTGTTTCTTCACTAATCACTTTATCTAAATTACGTAGCAATGCTCCGCCACCTGTTAATACGATACCACGGTCCATAATATCTGCCGCTAATTCCGGTGGAGTTTTCTCTAACGTATTTTTAACAGATTCTACAATTGCATCTACTGTATCTTTTAATGCATCTGCAATTTCTTCTGGCTGAATTAGTACTGTTTTTGGTAAACCACTTACTAAATCACGACCGCGAATTTCCATAGGCTCGATACCTTCTGGCTCGCCTGCAGAACCGATTTCTAATTTTAATGCTTCAGCTGTTCTTTCACCAATCATTAAGTTGTAGCTTTTCTTAATGTACTGAATGATTGAATCGTCCATATCATCACCAGCAACACGAACTGATTGACTTGTTACAATACCACCTAAAGAAATGATTGCAACTTCTGTTGTACCACCACCGATATCAACAACCATGCTACCAGTTGGTTCCCAAACAGGTAAGTTTGCACCAATTGCTGCTGCAAACGGTTCTTCGATTGGATAAGCATCACGAGCACCCGCTTGACGAGTCGCATCGATTACTGCACGTCGTTCTACAGCTGTAATACCAGACGGTACACATACCATTACGTATGGTTTACGTGAGAAGAATCCATTTGATTTTTGAGCTTGTTGAATGTAGTATTTCATCATTGTTGCTGTCGTTTCGTAATCAGCAATTACACCGTCTTTCATCGGGCGAAGTGCCACAACGTTTCCTGGTGTACGACCAATCATTTGTTTTGCATCGCTACCTACAGCAACGATTTGTTTCGTATCAGTTTGTAACGCTACTACTGAAGGTTCACGTAAAACTACACCTTTTCCTTTTACATATACAAGCGTGTTCGCAGTTCCTAAATCTATTCCAAGATCGCGAGTAAAGCCACCAAATCCAAACATATTATTTATCTTCCTTTCTTGTTTTCACGGACTCATTTTTTCTTACTTTATATTATAAAAACAGTACGTTTTTTATATCTTTATCCTTTTTGTAGATAAATTTCTACAAAAAACTCATAAATCACATTATAAAACAAAATAAGTAAAAAGCATAGTCTTAAATATGACCTTTTTCCTTTAAACTCACGAATTTATGGTCGCCTATTATAATATGATCAAGCACTTCAATTCCGATAATCTGGCCGCATTGTACTAACCGTTTTGTTACTTCAATATCTTCTCGGCTCGGCGTGGGGTCTCCTGAAGGATGGTTATGAAGGCATATGATAGAGGCTGCTGCACGACGGAACGCTTCTTTAAAAACTTCCCTTGGATGTACAATGGATGTGTTTAAACTGCCAATGAAAATCGTTTGCCTATGTATAACTTGATTTTTTGTGTTCAAATATAAACATACAAAATGCTCCTGCTGCAGGAAGCGCATTTCTTCCATCATATATCTCGCACAATCTTCTGGACTTCGAATACTGTATCTATTTTGATATTCTAAACGTACCATTCTTCTACCGAGTTCAAAAGCAGCTATAAGCTGGGCTGCCTTTGCAATCCCAACACCATGTATACTAACAAGCTCTTCTAACGTTGCATCTTTCAACATACGTAAACCATCAAAGTGATGTAAAATTTTATCTGATAACTTTAAAACTGTTTCTTCTTTAGAACCCGTTCTTAGTAACACTGCAAGAAGCTCCCGATTCGATAAACTTCCAGCTCCTTCTAACAATAAACGCTCCCGTGGCTGTTCTTCTTTGACAACATCACGAATACCGTTCATTTCTCCACCCCTTTATTTGTTCTCTCAAAGAAAATCCCATGCAATTTTACGCATGGGTTATATCAATATTAAATTGTTTTAATTCCCGAACAAGACGTGAAATTGGTAAACCGACTACACTATAGTAATCCCCTTGAATATGTTGAACAAAAATAGATCCTTTACCTTGAATTCCATAACTTCCTGCTTTATCAAGAGGCTCTTTCGATGCAACGTATACGTCAATTTCCTCTTCTGTTAATTCCCAAAACGTAACTTCTGTACGCTCGTAAAAAGTAACTGTTTTGTCTTTTGTTATAATTGCAACACCAGTATACACTTCATGTGTTTTCCCTGATAATAATTGCAACATTTCTTTCGCCTCAGCCTCACTAGAAGGCTTTCCAAGAATACGCGATTCATATGTAACAATTGTGTCTGCACCTAGCACAATATGATCACTGTTATTTTCTGCTACTGCAGATGCTTTTTGCAGGGCAAGGGACATAACAATATCCGAAGGTGATGAGTAGGCACCAATCGTTTCTTCTACTTCACTTACAATGATTTCAAATGGTACATCCGCTAACTCAAGCAGTTCCTTCCTGCGAGGTGACCCTGATGCTAAAATAATTTTTCTCATATTTTCTCCTTCCTTTCTCATATGAAGCAGAATTATTTACATCAATCGTATCAAAGGAATAGTTTGTCCACAAATGAAAGAAATATTATTTTCTCTAAACAAAATAATACTTTTTACTAAAATACGATTATATTCCTCCCATTGAGAAAGCACTTTGCTCTAAATTCAAAAGAAAAGAAAGAA
>NZ_BOQB01000102.1 GCF_018332475.1 Bacillus sanguinis
AAACATAACCTATTTAAATTTAGGATAGAGAAAAGAGGTTTATAAATGAAGCGTTATCAAAAAATAATTGGTCTTATGGTTGTATTTTGTCTCTTTGTACTTGCTGGATGTAGTGGATCAGGTTCAAAGCTTCGTAAACCATTAAATTGGGATTTAGAAACTTTCCAATTTACAAATCAAGATGGAAAGCCATTTGGTACAAAAGATTTAAAAGGGAAAGTTTGGGTTGCTGATTTTATGTTCACAAATTGCCAAACGGTTTGTCCACCAATGACTGCTAATATGGCAAAACTGCAGAAGATGGCAAAAGAAGAAAAATTAGACGTTCAGTTTGTTTCGTTTAGTGTAGATCCAGACCTTGATAAGCCGGAGAATTTGAAGGCTTTCATTCAAAAGTTTACAGAGGATACTAGTAACTGGAATTTACTAACGGGTTATTCGTTAGAGGACATTACAAAGTTTTCAAAAGATAATTTCCAATCACTTGTAGATAAACCAGAGAATGGTCAAGTTATACATGGTACATCATTTTACTTAATTGATCAAAACGGAAAAGTAATGAAAAAGTACAGTGGCATTAGTAATACGCCGTACGAGGACATTATACGTGATATGAAGCGATTAGCAGAATAAAAAGAAGGGTGCAGATTATAAAGCACCCTTCTTTTTTACATTAGTCTATGGATAAAATGTCATGTTGTTGTGGAAGTTTTGGTGCCCGAATTTCTAACACGCCATTTTGATACGAAGCTTTCGCTGCTTTTTTATTAATTGAGTACGGTAATTTAATTAATCTGGATGCTTCTGAAATGGAACGTTCTCGGCGATAATAGTTATGAGATGTTTCTTCTTCAGCCTCTTCAAGTATCTCTTCTTTTACAGAGACTTTTAAGTATTCACTTTGTATTTCAATTTGAATTTGTTCTTTTTGTATACCTGGTAGTTCAGCTGTAACAACAAGTTCTTCACCAACTTCATATAAATCTACAGGGAATGTTAATAAACGGTTTCCTTTTTGGAAAAAATGATTTAAATCAGCGATTACATTACGAAGTGGTGTTTGCTCGAAGAAATCATCAATTTGCTTTAAATAATTACGAACCGGTGGGCGAGAAGAGTCTTTATTTTCTTCACTCATGATATTCCCTCCTAAAAATCAATTTGCAATATCATATGACAAAAGCGGAGAAAGGTGAGTGCCTAGTTTTCATGTTTTCATAAAAAATTGTTAAAAATGTGAAATGGAGTGATTTTTTTATAGTTTTTGGTCGCCATATTCAGTTGATTATGCTAGTATAAATAGGGTTGATATAGTAGTATAGAGACAGAATGAAAACTGAAAGAGGGTAAGAAGTATGTGTGGTTTTGTAGGATGTTTATGTGAAAACCCTAGAGAGTTTTCAGAAACAGAAAAACATCAATTTGAAAATATGAACACGATGATTTTCCACCGCGGTCCAGATGACGAAGGATATTTTCGTGATGAACATGTACAATTTGGCTTCCGCCGTTTAAGTATCATTGACTTAGAGGCAGGACATCAGCCGCTAACTTATGAAAATGATCGATATGTAATTATCTTTAATGGTGAAATTTACAACTATGTTGAATTACGTGAAATGTTACTTGAAAAAGGTGCAACGTTTGCAACGCAATCTGATACAGAAGTTATCATTGCATTGTATGCACATATGAAAGAAAAATGTGTAGACTATCTTCGTGGTATGTTTGCATTTATGATTTGGGATCGTGAAGAGAAGAAACTTTTCGGTGCACGTGACCACTTTGGTATTAAACCTTTATACATCGCACAACAAGGCGATACTACATTCTTCGCATCTGAGAAGAAAAGTATTATGCATGTGATGGAAGATAAAGGCGTTAATCCAACGTCATTACAACATTACTTTACGTATCAATATGGTCCAGAGCCAGAAACATTAACAATTGATGTTAATAAAATCGAGCCTGGTCATTATTTCGTAAAAGAAATCGGTAAAGAGATGGAAATTCATCGCTACTGGAAACCTTATTTCAATGCTTCAAGCGCAACGAAAGAGGAGCATATCCAAGCAATTCGTGATGTGTTATATGATTCAGTAAAAGTGCATATGCGCAGTGATGTACCAGTAGGTTCGTTCTTATCTGGTGGTATCGATTCATCTATTATCGCTTCTATCGCAAGAGAAATGAATCCAAATCTATTAACATTCTCTGTTGGTTTTGAGCAACGTGGTTTCAGTGAAGTTGATGTTGCAAAAGAAACTGCTGAGAAATTAGGGGTTAAAAACCATAACGTATTCATTTCAGCGAAAGAGTTTATGGATGAGTTCCCAAAAATTATTTGGCATATGGATGATCCTTTAGCAGATCCAGCAGCTGTACCATTGTACTTCGTTGCAAAAGAAGCACGTAAACATGTAACAGTTGTTCTTTCAGGTGAAGGTGCAGACGAGCTATTTGGTGGTTATAACATTTATCGTGAGCCAAACTCACTAAAAATGTTCTCTTACATTCCTAGCCCAGGTAAGAGCGTTCTAAAAGCATTAAGTGGTGCTCTTAAAGAAGGCTTTAAAGGAAAGAGCTTCCTAGAGCGTGGATGTACGCCAATTGAAGAGCGTTACTATGGAAACGCGAAAATCTTCCGTGAAGAAGAGAAAGCGGAATTAATGAAGTATTACGATGAAAGTGTTAACTATATGGATATCACGAAACCATTGTATAACGAAATTAAAGATTATGATGATGTAAGTAAAATGCAGTACATTGACATGTTCACATGGTTACGCGGTGACATTTTATTAAAAGCTGATAAAATGACAATGGCGAATTCATTAGAACTTCGTGTACCGTTCTTAGATAAAGAAGTATTCGATGTTGCATCTAAAATTCCAACTGAATTTAAAATTGCTAACGGAACTACGAAAGCTATTTTACGTGAAGCAGCACGCGGAATCGTTCCAGATCACGTATTAGATCGTAAAAAACTTGGATTCCCAGTACCAATTCGTCACTGGCTAAAAGACGAAATGCATGATTGGGCTATTAATATTATAAACGAAAGTAAGACAGAGCATTTAATCGACAAACAGTATGTATTAAACTTACTGGAAGCACATTGTGCAGATAAAGGCGATTATAGCCGTAAAATTTGGACTGTACTTGCATTTATGGTATGGCATCAAATTTATGTTGAGCATAAATACGATACGAATAAGTTCCACGAAGAAACGAAACGTGCGTATAGCTTAGTTTAATTAGAAAAACCTTAAGATCGCATACGGTCTTAAGGTTTTTTTCATAAATAGGACGTATTATTGATACAATAATAGTAAAAGGATGGACAACATATGATTACGTTTGAGAAAGTTACTGTAGAAAATGAAAGCGTTGTTAAAGAAATGTTTCACTCACATAGTTTAAGTGAGAAACAGGTACAGTATTGTGTGAAAGTCGATGATACATATATTGGTGTAATAGATTATCGTGTTCAAGGGGAGACTGCGGTTTTATCTCAGTTAATTATTCACTTTGATTATCAAAGTTACGGTTATGGAACAAATACGTATTTTACATTTGAAACAATGATGAAAGAAAGAAATGTGAAAGAGATAAAGGTATTACAAACGGAATTAACAGAACAAGCAAAATCTTTCATTGAGAGCTTTGGTTTTAATGAGGAAGATGGAATATATGTGAAGAAAATATAATGATGAGTACTTATGCAGGATAAATATAAGGCAGGTGGATGTATGACAATGACTTCTGGTCTTGTATTAATTGGAGGGTGTTTTTTAGTAGCGGAACTCAGCCATATGTTTATTCGAAAAAGAATGAATAAGAAGAGAAAGCCATATGAATTACAATATGCCCCAGTGTTTTTCCTTTTGTTTTGTATGCTACTTGCATTACAAAGCATAACGAATTTTCCGCCGCTTTTAAATGTTTTTTTAAAGTTCGGTTTGCTGTATAGTACCACTGGAATAGCCCTTTTATTCCTTTTATTTTGCATACGTTATATTCACTATCAATCGTATATATTTATTTTAAATTGGTTAAAGCAAAATGATAGAAACCGCCTTACATAAGGCGGTTTTTTTATTTGTAATTAGAGTGATTTTGTATATAAAGCCCAAAAATTATTGGAAATCTATAAAAATGATTGGATGTTTTAACATATTATCTATTATTAGTATGTGGTACTATATGTTCTTAACATGTAAAGTAAGTAGGTGTATAAATTTGAAATGTTAATCCACTAGTTTATATGAAGTGCTGACAAATAGCAGAAGGAATTTTTTGGAGGTATCGTTTTTTATGGTTAATATTGATATGTTACTTCTTGAATGGATGACAAGTTTCGAAGGAAGTGTCCTTACAACATTTTTTAAACTTGTATCTAGTCTTGCAAATGAAACGTTATATTTAGTTATTATTTCGTTTTTATATTGGTGCGTTTCTAAAAGAAAAGCATTTCATATGATTGTTATGCTTTGTTTCTCTGGGTATATAGGGATAATGGTAAAAGAATTTATGAAAATCCCACGACCGTATACATATGACGGAATTGAAGCTTTATATGAAAAATCAGCCGCAGGTTATTCTTTTCCAAGCACACACGTCCAATTATCGACAACGTTTTGGGGTTCATTCATGATTTTATGTAAAAAGAGAATCATTTGGATCATTGGTATTGTTTTTATTATATTAGTTGCTACTTCTCGTTTATATTTACGCGTACATTGGCTCAGTGATATAATAGGGGCTGTTTTAATTAGTGTCATCGTTGTTTATTTATATACGAAAGTAACAGTAGAATTAAGTGATAAGAAATTTATAATGTTACAACGAATTGTATTGGTAGTTTCACTTATTCTGTATTTTATGACAGACCAAATAGATAATTTTAAATTGCTAGGAGTTTTGACAGGTTCTACGATTGGTATCATGCTAGAAAATCATTTTATTAAAATGAATGAAACTAATAATTTAAAAATACAAGTGTCAAAAACAGTATTGGGTCTTAGTATTTTGTTAGTGGTACAGCTCCTATTAAAAAAAGTCATACCTGATATGTATTATTTACGTTATGTATTGACTGGATTTACAATTACTTTCTTATGTCCATTTATGTTTCACATGTTACGAATAAAAAATGTGAGTAGCAAATAAGTAAAAAAATAGTTTGAATAAAAATGAGGTCTAAATTATATATATTGAAAAAGTTTTCTGATATATATATTGACAATGTATGAGATATACATTATTCTTGTGAATGTAATTGAAAATCATTTTCAACTAGGAGGATTTATGACACGTACTAAAAATATTCTTATACTTTGCGTTATGTTACTAATGGTCATAATCGCAGGGTGCGGTAAAGAAGAAGAGAAGAAAGATAAAGATACATCAGCTAAAGCAAAAGATTCATATACGATAAAACATGCGATGGGCGAAACGACAGTAAATGGTACGCCAAAAAGAGTTGTCGTTTTAACAAATGAGGGTGCTGAGGCACTTTTAACTGTTGGAGTAACGCCAGTTGGAACTACAAAGCCAAGAGCTGGTGATGAATGGTATCCTCATTTAGCAAAAGAGCTAAAAGATACCAAAGTAGTAGGAACTGAGCGTGACATTAATTTAGAGGCAGTAATGAAGCTTCAGCCAGATTTAATTATCGGAAATAAAATGCGTCACGAAAAAATATATGAGCAGTTAAAAGAAATCGCGCCAACTGTATATGCTGAAACATTGCGCGGTGATTGGAAAGAAAACTTTACGCTGTATACAAAAGCTGTAAATAAAGAAAAAGAAGGGCAAAATGCTCTTAATAATTATAAAAAGCGTATTGCAGGAATAAAAGAACAATTAGGTGATAAAATTAACTCTAAAGTTTCCATTATTCGTTTCGTCCCAGGTGATGTTCGTATTTATCAAAAAAATTCATTCTCAGGTGTTGTATTACATGATATTGGATTTAAACGACCACCACTACAAGATAAAGATGAATTCGCGATAAAAGGAATTACAAAAGAACAAATTCCAAATATGGACGGAGACTATTTATTCTATTTTACATCTGATAAAGATGCGGATAAGAATAATGAAGGAAACACGTTAGCGAAAGAATGGATAGAAGATCCGCTCTTTAAACAACTGCAGGCTTCTAAAGATAATAAAGTATTCCAAGTAGATGAAGTGATTTGGAATACAGCAGGTGGTATTGTAGCTGCAAACCTTATGTTAGATGATATTGAAAAATATTTTCTGAAGTAGAAGAATGGCCCGGTACATCACTTTAAATGGGTGATGTACTTTTTTTATTTGTTAAAATACAGAAAATTCCTTCTTTTGATCATGGATAAGTTGTACAATTAAAACAATCATGGAATAAAGGAGTGGGAATAAATGAAAGCTACTCATAAAGATTGGATTTTGTTTAACGGAAGAATTGTAAATACGAAGGAAGAACAGCCGATGATTCCATTAGAGGAGAGAGGCTTTCAGTTTGGTGATGGTATATACGAGGTATTCAGACTATATGATGGGAAGCCACATTTATTAGATTTACATTTAGAAAGATTCTTTAATTCTATGGAAGAAATAAAATTAATTCCATCGTTTACTAAGGAGGAGTTAGTAGCAGAGTTACATCAAATGATTGAAAAAAATCAATTTCAAGAAGATGGAAATGTTTATTTGCAAATATCAAGAGGTGCTCAAGCACGTAATCATGTGTATGAATCAAATATGGAACCAACGTATTTTGCAAATATTGTTTCGTTTCCAAGGCCGATTGCTGCTATGGAACAAGGAATAAAAGTTACTGTAGAAGAGGATATACGCTGGAAGTTTTGCCATATAAAATCTTTAAACCTGCTACCTAATATTATGATTAAAAATAAAATAAACAAACAAGGCTATCAAGAAGCGATATTATTACGAGATGGAATTGTAACTGAAGGGTGTCATTCAAATTTCTTTATGGTGAAAAATAATAAATTGATTACACATCCGGCTGACAATTTCATTCTACATGGCATTACACGTTATTACGTTATTACATTAGCGAAAGAGTTACATATTGAAGTAGAAGAACGAGAATTTTCACTACAAGAAGTATATGAGGCAGATGAGTGCTTCTTCACGGCGACACCACTTGAAATATTACCAGTCGTTCAAATAGGTGATGAGCAGTTTGGGGCCGGCGAAAGAGGACCAATTACAAAGAAACTCCAAGTGGCATATGAAGAAAGTATTCGTTTGTTTAAAGTTACGAACTAATATTGAAGAAAAAAGCTGGTATTCCTCCAGCTTTTTTTCGTGATATAATTCAAGCATAGGACAAGATTTGAAAACGCTGTAAAAAGGGGATTTAATGTATGAATTATGAAGATTTTAAAGAAGTAATTCACGGTAGAAGAAGTGTTAGGAAGTTCACAGAACAAGAAGTATCCACGAGTGATATAAAAGAAATTATTGATTGTGCTCGTTATGCACCGAGTGATACGAACTCACAAACTTGGGAGTTCTTGGTCATTATGAACCGAGAGAAAATTAAAGAAATTGAGCAAATGACATGGGATGCATTACATAAACTTGCGGCAAAAGCGGCAGAAAACGGAGAAGAGAAAGCAGGGAAACTACTTACACGTTCTTTCGGACCATATGCAACAGCATTCTCAGAGGCGCCAGTATTAATCGTATGTTTGGCAACACCATACGAATCAAAGTTTCGTGAAAAAATATTCGATCCAATTGCTTTTGTTCCAGATTCAGTTTGGGAAGAAGAAGGAATTAAGAGTAGCTGTTTAGCGGCACAAAACTTAATGTTGGCTGCACATGCGAAGGGACTTGGCACTTGCCCGATGACAGGGCCGGTATTGTTAGCTCAAGATGAACTACGACAATATTTACAAATTGAGCCTGAAAAACAAATAAATATGGTTATTTCACTCGGTTTTCCGAAAGATAAGCCGAAGAAACTTCCAAGAAAAGAAGTAGATGAGATTACAACATTTGTTTTTTAAAGCTGAAAATAAAAGACATTGAATGAACAATGTCTTTTTATTTTGAACAGGTATGTAATTCATCTGTTGGGCTAAAATGATAGATAAGAGTGAATTACTATTTATTTCATAAAAAAAATTAATGTTCTATTAAGGAAAGTATGATACATTAATCGTGAGCAAGATTCTATTTGTTCATGAAAGTGTTAAAAGTAGTCTTAAAATTTAAAAGTTATTTTTGTATAATAAATTATAATGAAATGACAGGGGGGATGAATTTTGAAAAAATTCATAATCACTGGATTGTCTGTATTGTTATTAGTTGGTTGCGGTACTCCGCAGGAAAAAGAGGGTACACAATCAAAACAGGAAGAACAAGTTGTAAACGCAAGTAATGAGAATATAGTTGTATTTCCTGAAGGGGTAATGCCCATTGGAGAAGGAAAAGTGAAAGTTATTACTCCAGATGGTACTTCTGAAAATGGCAATATACCAACCGTATTCGTCAAAAAGGATACTTTAATTCAACACGTTGAATTAGAGCTTTCTAATTTTCAAAATGATAAAGAAACATTCGTATTTGTAGATCAAGTGTTTGCAGATAAACATCAAGTAACTAGTACAACACAGACAACAGTACAATTAAAAGAAAAGACGCTTGAGACTGGTAGTCATACGATTACTGCAGTTCAGTATGAAAACAATGACCCGAAAGGAAAGGTTATTAGTTTTAATCAAGCAACATTTGAGACAAAACCTGCGTCTTAATAAAAATAAAAAGTACATTACTCAAAAAGTAGTGTGCTTTTTTGTTTGAACTAGAGTGTACATTAGTGAATAACTTGTTTCGTTTTCTAATACGATTACATAGGAAGAACTCAATTGTTACTACTAGGACAGAGAAAGAGGCTGAAGATGTGAATCGGTGTATTCGTATCGTCTTGATTATTTTAACGATGTCGGTCATTTGGTTTACGATTCAAGAGGTGACTCAAATTACGCTTGACTATCAAATTCACGACTTGTTAATAGGAGTTATTTGTTTTACCATTGTTTATCTATTATATGATAAACTCGGATTAAGGTAAGTTTTACATGAAAAATGTAGGTACTTCATTTTTCATGTCGAATAGTACGTACGATGTCGTAATAACAAATTTTCTATTGTTTACTGTGAAACAGGAGAAGGGGAGATAGTGATTATGAAACGAGCTCTTATTAATATTGATTATACATATGATTTTGTAGCAGAAAAGGGTGCTTTAACATGCGGGAAACCAGGACAAGAAATTGAGAAGGAAATTGTCCATATAACGAAAGAATATATTGAAAATGGAGATTACGTTGTCTTTGCGATCGATAAACATGAAGAAAACGATGTATATCATCCAGAATCAAAATTATTCCCACCTCATAACATAGCTGGTACAAATGGAAGAGATTTGTTTGGTGAATTACAGAATGTGTACGAAACATATAAAAATGCAGAGAATGTATATTACATGGATAAAACGCGATATAGTGCATTTGCAGGAACAGATTTAGAGATTAAGTTACGAGAAAGAGGAATAGAAGAAGTACATCTTGTAGGGGTTTGTACTGATATTTGTGTTCTTCACACAGCCGTAGACGCTTATAATAAAGGGTTTAAAATTGTTGTTTTTGAAAAGGCGGTTGCATCTTTTAATACGCAAGGACATGAATTTGCACTTGGACATTTTAAGTCATGCTTACATGCAGAAGTTAAGTAAAAAAGAGGCCTTTACAAAGGCCTCTTTTTTACGTTTAAATTGAGACAATATTTTGCTCAATTAGTTTTTTTATGAACTATTCGGCGGTGTGTTAATATTCCCCTTTTTTGTATAGGTAAGTGTTGCGATTTTAAAAAAACTTGATTTAATAAAATTTCAATTGTCAGCTCCCTTTAGGTGATGAAAAAGGGTATATTTATAGAAGAATGTGTAACAAGTTTTAAGGAAATTAAAACAATAAACCAGTTTTTTGTGAAATTTTCATTAGTTAAGGAAGTGGATGGATGAGTGTATTAACGTATACTGAAGAATTTTTTAATTATGTAAGAGAGTTTTTACTTTTAAGATTTTTACTATTTGCTTTAGTTCTAATTATTATTTCTTTTGTAATCAACCGCATTATTGATTGGTTCTTTAGGAAATCAAGCTTTTTTGATGAAGAGGTAGAGCAAACGATTCAAAGTGTGATTCGATCTATTTTTAGATATATCATTATCATCAGTCTAATCATATATTTAATTAGCCAATTTGTAGATATAAAAAGTATCATTGCAGGTGCAGGGATAGCGGGAGTTGTTATCGGTTTTGCTGCACAACAGATGCTAAAAGATGTTATATTGGGCTTTGCGCGATTAGCGGATAAAGAGTTTCGTGTTGGCGATTTTGTTACTTTTAACGGAACAAACTCAGGAACGATTGAGGAAATTAGTATTCGTTTTATGCAAATTCGTGAATGGTCTGGAAAACTTCTTACGATACCACATGGAGAGATTCGAACGATACAAAATTTTAATAAAGGATGGATGCGCGTAATTGAACGGATTACGGTAAGTTATCAGGAAGATCCTACAAGAGTTAAGGAATTGTTAGAAGAGGTTTGTGTGAATTGTAATGAAAAATTCGCTCCAAATCTTTATAAAATAGAAGATGAAGCTGTGGAACCGTTTAAATACGTAGGTGTTACAGATTTAAATCCGAACCTTAAATACGTTGGATATGAATTTTGTATTACAGGCTTAATAAAGCCAGAAGATTATTTTGAAACTTCTAGACAAGTAAGGTTTGAATTAATGTCTATGTTCCATAAGAATCAAGTGAAAATGCCATCAGCGAATATGTTCGTTACTACTGAAAGTTTACAGCATATCCATGATGGACAATCTTTATCGGACAGCTAAAATAGAACAGTTTGTTAACAGAAATGATACTTCCAATATTATTGGATAGTATAACAAAAATAAAATGAT
>NZ_BOQB01000103.1 GCF_018332475.1 Bacillus sanguinis
TTCTTTTGCAGGTTCTTTTTCAATTATATTCTGTATAACTGTGCCGTTAAATATTATACTAGTTTCGTCAGAATCTAAATCAAATTTATATACCTTTTCTCCTGGGGTACTCCATTTTATTACTCCGTTATTTAGTATTCCTCCCTCACTTGTCAATTTAATATTCTCAATAGCTTCTCCTTCTAAATCATATATAGGAACTTGAATTTCTTCGTTTACTATTGCATCATTTAAAATAATATTTTGTCTTCCGACATCAATTGTAAACCACTGGGATAATTGTATTAACGGTCTTACATCACGAATCTCATTCCCCGCTAATTTTAAACTAAATAAGTCTAACATTGAGCCAAGAACCGATACATCTTTAATGCGATTGTCTGTAAGATTTAACCACTGTAAGTTTTTTAATGAAGATAATGGCGTTATATCTTCAATTTGATTATGTGATACATTCACAGTATTCAATTGTTTTAAGTTTGAGATAAACTCAATATTTTTCAAGCCTACTCCTTCTAAAGTAAGTTTTTCTAAGTTCGTCATGTATTCTAAACCAGTTATATCTTTTATCTCTTTTCCTTTTTCTTTAAGTATTTCTAATGTTCTAATCTGTAATAAATCCTCTTTTGATATAGGGGTATCAAGATTTTCTCTACCAAGATTTTTTTTATTAATATGTTGTTGTAACTTTTTGTCTAATATTACATTTTTACTTTCTTTTTGTTTTTCAACTATAGTTTGTATAACCTTCCCATTAAATCTTATTTTATTTCCAGCTGAATTAGTATCTAGATTAAATTCATATATTTTTTCTCCAGGACTATTCCATTTTATAAACCCGTTATTTAGAGTAGCCTCCTCACTTTTAAAATCTATATTTTGAAGTGTTTCTCCTTTAAGATTGTATATTGGAATTTTTATTTCTTCATCTACACTTACTTCATCTAGAAAAACTTTTTGTCTTTGAATATCAACATACATTCTTTTTCCTAACTCTTGAACCGGCCTAACATCACGGATTTCATTTGAACCTAGCTTTAAATCATATAAACCTGTTAATTGACTAAGTGGCGTTATATCTGAAATATAGTTTTCTTCTAAATTAAGTGATTGTACAGTAGATAAGCTTGATAAAGGTTCTATGTTTTTTAATTCATTTTTAGAAAGATCTAAATCCGCTATTTTTTTCATTGGGGTAATTTGCTCTATATTAGTAAGTCCGTTATTACTTAAAGATAACTTCTTTACATTTTTTAATTGCTCAATTCCAGCAAGATTAGCATTACTAATTTGATTATTTGCAAGAGTTAAAGTCCTTAACGAAGTGACTGTAAACAATGATGTTATATCTTTTATATAATTACTATTTAAATCTAACATTTTAATCTTCTGCATTTGGCTCAATGGACTCAAATCTGAAATTTTATTGTTTCTTAAACTTAAATTTTCAATATGCTCTAATTCAGCCAAAGGTCCAATATTTTCAAGTTCACCATAGGTTATACTTAACGATTTTAATTCTCTCAAATTCGAGATAAACTGTATATTTTCTAACTTAACTTCTTCTAACGTTAAGTTTTCTAAGTTCGTCATATATTCCAAACCACTTACGTTTTTTATTCCTTTACTTTTAGCTTCAACGACTATTAAAGATTTAACTTTTAATAAATCTTCCTTAGTTATTGGCGTATTTAGATTCTCTCTATTCAAATTATATTTATTAATATGCCTTTGTAATTGCTTATCTACTATTACATTCGCATCTTGTTGATCTACTTTATCCTCTTTATTTTCCTTTTGTTCTTCTGGAACATTGTTCTCTAAATTCAATGTATTTACTTCAAATTGCACTTGATACTTATTATCATAGGCCATTGTCGGAATATAAATATGCATTTGCATATTATATCTCTTTCCTAATTCTCCTACTTCAAACTGGATTACTTTCGTTCCATTTTTCTTTTTATCTTCTGATATTACTTTTACATCATGGAACACACCTGGAGTATGAATATCCTCTGTTTTCAAGTATTGAAAGAAATCACTATCACTTAACGTTGCCGTTACAATTTTCTTTCCGTTCTCAATTGTCAATTTAGGATTTTTTATATAAACAGCTGCCATAGACTCTTCATTCGTTTTATCTTTGTATGCCTTAATAATAGCATCATATGTACCATCTTCTAAAGCATGTCCAGTTTTGTTCGCCTCAATTGCTACTGCCGCTAAAGCAGGCGTTGAATACGTGGCAAATGGAAGTGATAACGCAGCAGCGATAATCATCGCATTTATATGTTTTCTTTTATTTTTTTTCAACCTTACATCTCCTCCAAAATATATAAATCTAAATGTAATCATATCTCGAATAAATGATAATGATTTTCATTATCATTGTCAACTAAAAAAATAAAAAGTTAACAAAAAAATAACCCCTTTTTAAGAGGTTATGCCATTTTTTCTCCGGATTCTTCTTTAAAAAAGCTCTTCATCGCATGGAATACGTCTGCTTTTTGCTTTAAAATATAATATCTAAAATTCTCATCTTTAATATTTTTGTAGGCTGACATGAGGGTACTGTGGCGGTTGTACTGGTTCACTTCCCCATATCCAAACATGTTACACTTCTTCATTAACTCTTCAACAAGCTTTACACATCTAGCATTATCTGATGTTAAATTATCACCGTCTGAAAAATGGAATGGATAAATATTATAGCGGTCTGGTGAGTATTTATTATCAATTAGCTCGAGTGCCTTTTTGTATACAGAAGAACATATCGTTCCGCCACTTTCTCCTTTTGAGAAAAACTCTTCCTCTGGAACTACTTTTGCCTCCGTATGATGGGCAATAAACTCAATATCTACTGTTTCATATTTCGTTCGTAGAAATCTCGTCATCCAGAAAAAGAAGCTACGTGCCATATATTTCTCCCATATCCCCATCGATCCACTCGTATCCATCATCGCTAATACAACAGCTTTTGAATCTGGTTTTAACACTTCATTCCAAGTACGGAACTTTAAGTCTTCTTGGTGAATCGGATGAAAAGATGCTTTACCACGCATCGCATTTCGTTTATATGCGGATATCATCGTTCTTTTCTTATCGATGTTTCCCCACAGTCCAGTTTTTCTAATATCATTAAATTCAATATGTTCAATCCGATTTTCATCCATTTCTTTTCTTTTTAAATTAGGGAGCTCTAACTCTTTAAAAAACGCTTGCTCTAATTCTAAAATAGAGACTTCAGCTTCATAATAATCTTCTCCAGCCGCATCCCCTGCTCCTTGCCCTTTTCCTGGTCCTTTTTGCTTTTGACCACCTGATCCATCTCTCGCAACGACATCACCAACTTTGCTATCACCATTTCCTTGCCCAACATGTTTATTTTTATCATAATTGTATCTAATCTTATATTCATCTAGAGAACGAATTGGTATTTTTACAACATCCTTGCCATTAGACATCACTATACTTTCTTCTGTTACAAGGTCGGGTAAATTATTCTTAATTGCCTCTTGTACTTTTTCTTGATGGCGTTGTTGGTCGTCATATCCTTTGCGATGGAGGGACCAGTTTTCCTGTGAAATCGTATAATTTGGTTGATTTTCTTCACCCATTTCTTTCCCTCCTTACTGTAATTGTCTTTCTATATGAACAGCAAGCTAGAAATTTTGTTTTGTAATGTGCCAGCTAGAATGTGACAGGTAACTGCCCATCGAAAATCATCCCATAAACATATATAACGTTTTCATACAATATCCCGAGCATTCTAAACAAAATTTTTCCACTCACATAATAGAAAGAAATATTCAGCCGATGATAAGAAAGAAACACAATGCATAGTTGCACACATTTACACTTTGCAACATATTGTATTGTGTTGGCTTTTTTCGTATGAATGGTTGGTTACTCTATCATATGCATATTGTAAAAATAATTGACAATAAATTCATGAAATTGCATCTTAATTTATTACATTTGGACAAGGTATGACACATTATCCCGCTATTTTTCAGGCAGTAAGACTCCCACCTCAAAATTTAGCAAATGCGAGTAAGTTAGGCGGGGAAATGACTTTCCGTTAATTCCCGATTGGTGTGGACTAATAATCCGTTGAGATGGACAAAACCCCCACTGATTAAACACTTTATACACATATAAAAGGATAATAAAACGCTGTCCCGCAAAATACAAGAGACAGCGTTTTGTTATCAAACTATCGGTTTAGCAGACTACCTACATAGCGTAACAATTCATTCGCAGATGAAGAATTATAGCCGTGCTCATCAATTAAGCGTGCAACAACATCATTGATTTTCTTAAGCTGATTTTCGTCTGGCGTTTTCGTTGATGTTGTAATTTTCACTATATCTTTTAAATCAGCAAATAGTTTTTTCTGAATCGCTTCGCGAAGACGTTCATGTGAATTATAGTCAAAACGTTTTCCTTTACGCGCATACGCAGAAATGCGAATTAAAATTTCTTCACGGAATGCTTTCTTAGCATTTTCTGAAATTCCAATTTGCTCTTCAATTGAGCGCATTAGCTTTTCATCTGGACTCATTTCTTCACCTGTTAATGGATCACGTAATTTCGATTTATTACAATATGCTTCGACGTTATCTAAGTAATTATCCATAAGTGTCTTCGCTGATTCTTCATATGAATACACAAATGCTTTTTGTACTTCTTTCTTCGCAATTTCATCATATTCTTTTCTCGCTAATGAGATGAAATTCATATAACGCTCTCGATCTTCATTACTAATTGACGGATGCTGATCCAACCCGTCTTTGAGCGATCTAAGTACATCTAATGCGTTAATAGATGGTACCTCTTTTCGAATAATTGTAGAGGAAATTCGATTAATGACATAACGAGGGTCAATACCTCTCATACCTTCATCTTGATATTCACGTTGCAACTCCTCTACATCAATCGCATTATAACCTTCTACCGTTTCTCCATCATATAAACGCATCTTTTTAATTAAATCAATATCCGGACGCTTCGGATCTTTTAAACGAGTTAAAATCGTAAACATTGCTGCAACGCGAAGTGTGTGTGGTGCAATATGAACATTGGATACATCACTTTCACGAATCATTTTTTCATAAATATGTTCTTCTTCACTCACTCGTAAATTGTATGGAACTGGCATTACAATAATTCTTGAGTGCAATGCTTCATTTTTCTTGTTTGCTATGAAGGAACGATACTCCGTTTCATTCGTATGCGCTACAATTAATTCATCTGCTGAAATAAGCGCAAATCTTCCCGCTTTGAAATTTCCTTCCTGCGTAAGCGATAATAAATGCCATAAAAATTTCTCGTCACATTTTAACATCTCTTGGAATTCCATCATCCCACGGTTTGCCTTATTCAATTCTCCATCGAAGCGATACGCTCGTGGATCTGATTCTGAACCATATTCTGCGATTGTTGAAAAGTCCAGACTACCTGTTAAATCGGCGATATCTTGTGATTTAGGATCAGACGGGCTAAATGTACCAATCCCTGTACGGCGATCTTCCGAGAAGAAAATACGCTCTACAACTACATCCTCAATTCTTGAACCATATTCTTGCTCTAAACGCATAACGTTGAGTGGTGATAAGTTCCCTTCAATTCTAACTCCATACTCATCAAAGAAATCATCTCGTAAATGATGCGGAATTAAATGAAGTGGATCCTCATGCATTGGGCATCCTTTAATTGCAAAAATTGCTCCTCGATCTGTTCGTGAATATGTTTCTAATCCTCGTTTCAACATCGTAACTAATGTTGATTTCCCTCCACTAACAGGCCCCATTAATAATAAAATACGTTTTCTAACATCTAATCGTTTTGCAGACGGATGAAAATATTCCTCTACAAGACGTTCTAAAGCATCCTCTAAACCAAATAACTGATTACTAAAGAAGTTATACTTTCTTCTACCATCTACTTCTTCAATTCCAGCATCTTTTATCATATTGTAAATGCGAGAGTGTGCTGTTTGAGCCACCCATGGTCTTTCCTTCACAAGCTCTAAATACTCCGCAAACGTACCTTCCCATTGTAAGCGTTCTTCTGCTTCTCGATGCTGTTCAATTTTTTTTAGAATATCCATTATAGCTCCTCCCCCATCTCCTTGTTCAATCGGATTATTATAAAAGGTATGCTAGGATGTCCTCAAACATTCTTTAAATCAAAATGAAATATACAGTATTGCTATAAAATTCTCTCCAAAATTCAAAGAAAATTCTGTATAATAAAGGTATTAAAGTTTTTACACTGCTATTCATTTTAAATAAATTCTTTTCTTCCAAGAACCTTACATACTTTTCGATTCATATTTAAGATTCATAAACTGAAAAAATAGGAGGGATATTAATATGAAATTATTATTAATTTTAGGTGTATCACTCACATTTCTTACCGCTATTTTTACATCTGGTTACAATGATAAACCTGGTACACATAAAAAGTGATGTGCTTCTAAGCACATCACTTTTTATATCAATCATTTATAATACACATTTTCCACATCATATTTTGATAAAGGTCGGCTATAATAATAACCTTGTACAAACTTCACGTTCTTTTCCTTCAAAAATTGTATTTGTTCCGCTTTTTCTACTCCTTCTGCAATTACATTCAATTCCAAAGTATGAGCTAAATGAATAATTGCAGCTGTAATATTCGTATCGCGTTCATCTACATGTATACCTTCCATAAAAGAACGATCAATTTTCAACGTATCAATTGGATACGTTTTTAAATAACTTAAAGATGAATATCCCGTCCCAAAATCATCTAAATGAATCTTTAAATTTTGTTCTTTTAATTGTAGCAACACTCTTTTCGATATGTCTTTATGTATAAGGGCTCCTTCTGTAACCTCAATCGCTAATAGATGAGCTGGTACATTATACTTATGTAACGCTCGTGTAATCATCTCTATTAGTGTAATAGAGCGAAAGTGCCTGGCTGAAATATTAACTGCAATCGGAACCACTTCATATCCTTTATTTAACCATTCACGTATTTGCCGACACACTTCATTTACTACCCATTCATCAAGCTTAATAATAAATCCTGTTCTTTCTGATAGCGGAATAAATTGATTGGGAGAGACAAACCCTAATTCTTTATTTTCCCACCTTATTAAAGCTTCCATACTAGCTATTTTTTTCGTTTCAATATTCATTTGTGGCTGATAATATAAGAAGAATTCATTTTTTTCTATAGCACGATGTAATTGGTTTTCCATTATAAATCTTTGTTCTCGCTCACAATCTAATCCACTACAATAAAAATGATAATGCCCTTTTCCTTTTTCTTTTGCTTTTTCCAAAGCAGCATCAACTCTTTGGAATAATATTTTTTCATCCTCTCCATCTGTTGGAGCCATTACAATTCCGATTGACGCACTTAAATATACGTCCTCTTCTTCGATTACAAAATGTTCACTAATCTTTTTTAATATGCTTTTTGCAACTACCTCTACACGTTCTTTCGTTATATTTTCTATTAACATAACAAATTGATCATCGTGTTCTCTAAATAAGTGCATACCGCCTATTTGGATACTGCTTAAACATTCTGTCACTTTTTGTAATACTTTATCTCCTTCTTTATGCCCAAAAGTATCATTAATAAGATGAAATTCATCTAAATCTATAAAGATAAACGCAAAATCTATCTTCTCATTAAAAAAAACATTTAACTTATTTGTACATGAAATTCTATTCATTAATCCTGTTAACTGGTCATAATAAGCTAAATATTCCGTTCTCATCTCATTTAATACTTGCCTTGTAACATCCCTCGTAACAATATATATCCCAACAATTTCACCGTTCACAATAATTGGAATAGTTCTCAAAGAAATATAAAGCTCGTACCCTTCTTTATGAACATATTTCTTCGAAACAATTTGCTCCGCTTTTCCTTGCATGGATCCTTTAAAGATACTTTGAAAATCTTTTTCATATTCTTTATTAATAAATTCAAAAATAAATTTATTATTTAATTCTTCATATCGATATCCGAATATTTCATACGTTGCTGGATTGGCATATGTAATTCTACCTATAGAATCTATAGATATGATGGAGTCATTATTATATTCTAGTAATGACTTAAACAGCATTTGTTTTTCCTCTATCTCAATCTTCTCCTCTATTTGAGCTGTGATATCCCTCGTAATACAAATAATAAACTGGCATACTCCTTCTTCGTCAAATACAGGATTAAGTGAAGATTCATAATGTAGCTCGCCTTTGGGTAAATTAACTACATCACAAAAGGTATGTGCTTTCGCTTCACTCGCTACTTTTGCATACTGCACTTGCAATATTTCCGCCGTATCTTCCGGTAATACTTCAGCAAACGTTTTTCCATAACATTCTTCACTTAGCTTCGCATAATCCATACCTAACTTATTTACATAAATATATTTAAAAGTTTCATCATCTATAACTTTCACAATAAATACTAAATCTTGAATAGCATGTAATAATCCTCTTCTTATTAAATCCATATCTATCATACTTAAAAAGGTATTTTGATTACTATATTGTTCCTTCATATTTATCTCAACCTGTCTAATCTATTTTTATTCATATATCACCATTCTATATGAATATGTACCCTTTTTTAAATGTATGATTACATATTTATTTTTATTTGTAGAAAAAAAGTCGCCATATGGCGACTTTTAATAAACAATTTCTAAATCTAATCCTGGATAATTTTGTTGACGGAATGCTTCATAAATTAAAATAGCTGCTGTATTAGATAAATTTAATGAGCGCACTTTATCAGTCATTGGAATACGTAAACAATGATCGAAATTTTCTTCGATTACATTAGCTGGTAAGCCGTTTGTTTCTCTTCCAAATACAAAATAGTAATCCTTCTCACGTTTGCTATAATCAAACGCTGTATGAGCTTTCTCTCCATACTTTGTTAAATAGAAGAATTCACCGTCTTTATTTTTCTCATAAAATTCTTCAATTGAATCATAATACGTAATTTTCACGTGCTGCCAATAATCTAATCCTGCACGCTTTAACATTTTATCATCCGTTGAAAATCCAAGCGGTCTAATCAAATGTAATTCTGTTCCAGTTGCTGCACAAGTACGAGCAATATTTCCTGTATTTGCTGGAATTTCTGGTTGATATAAAACAACATGTACTCCCACGCGATATTCACCTCTGTTTTTTGTCTACTACGTATTATACCACTTGAGCGAAAAATCTCTACCCATTAATAATGTGAAAGAATTTATATTTCATTTGTGGTGTATATTTACTAGAATCTTCATAGTTCCAATAACGCCGACGGCTATTCGCTGAATGTGCATTTACAAGTGGCATACCATCCGCGTCTTTTGCTACTACAATCGTCGTATGATTCCACCTACCATCATCCTCGAAATCATAAGCAATGACATCACCAAGAATAAGGTCCTCAGGCCTTTCTACAGCTTTCGCTCGAAGCCCTGTTGTAGCACCTGACAAATACCAATAAAAAGAATGTGCAACAGCCCAGCTCCAACTCCACTGATTCTCCCTTTGCCACCATCCTTTACGAATGTTAGGGTATCCATTCATTGGTACTTCTCCAGTATGAAGACATTGAGAAATAAAATTCGTACAATTATCAGGGAAATTACGATATACAGGGTTTCGATCATCCCACCAACGTTCTGCATATTTAACTGCCTCTAAACGGTTATACTGATAGGAACCATACTTCTCTTTTGTAACTTCCCTTTCTAATGTCTCATTCATTCCAGCTGCTTCTGGCACTTCAATAGCATAATCACCTATTACCCGACTATTATTTAAACAAACTCTTCGTTTTAGTTGTTCCTCTTCGATATAAAATAATTCTTTATGCTTAATTAAATATTTAAAATGTATTTGATAATCAATTTCTTGATGATTGTTATTATTTAATTGCCTCATAAAAGAAACGTCCGCAGTTGCTTTTACTATATGTGCACTGCGCTTTTGGAATAATTGTCTCTTTCTCTGTGCTATTTGTAATAAATCTTCAGCAATACCATCTACATTTGTTCGTTTCTCTGTTATATATGCTAAAAATTGTTGGACTTGCTTTTCAATATTTATTTTTACAACCATTTCGTCTCCCTCCCATATTACAATATGAAAAAGGGAGATATTATCTACTCTTTTTTCTGCGCTAACAATTCAAGTCCGCGATTCATTTCATGAAGAACCTCTTCGTCTTTCTCACGTTGCATCGCTTTTTCAATAGCTTCGCCGACGCCATCTCCACCTATTTTCCCAAGTGCCCACGCTGCCGTTCCGCGAAGTACTGGTCTTGGATCATCTTTCATAACACCTATTAAATCTGGAATTGCTGATGCTTCTTTAAAATGTGCAAGTGCCAAAATTGCATTTCGTTGCAACGGCTTTTTACCTCTCCATGACCCAGACATAATTCCATATTTCTCTTTAAAATCACGATTACTAATTGTTAAAAGTGGTGTTAATAATGGCTTAACTAACTCAGGATCTGGTTCCATCTCAGGATGATTATGAAAATCCATTCCTTTATTTTTCGGACAAACAGTCTGACATGTATCACATCCATATATACGGTTTCCTATTTTGTCGCGATATTCTTCCGGTAGGAATCCTTTCGTCTGTGTTAAAAATGCAATACATTTCTTCGAGTCTAACTGTCCTCCTTGTATTAAAGCACCTGTAGGACAAATATCAATACATTTTGTACAGCCCCCGCATTGATCTTCTATCGGCTGATCTGGTGGGAACGGAACGTTTGTAATCATTTCTCCTAAATACACATACGAACCAAATTCAGGTGTAATAATAGCGCAATTCTTACCGCTCCATCCAATACCGGCACGCTCCGAAACAGCTCGATCACTTAATTCACCTGTATCAACCATTGACTTAACTTCTATATCGGGAAGTTTTTCGATTAAATATGCTTCTAATTTTTGCAAACGATCTCGTAACACAAGATGATAATCTTGTCCCCAAGAAGCTCGACAAAAAATCCCGCGGCGTTCTCCACGCTTACTTAATGGTGCATTTTTTAACTTTGAAGGATACGCTAATGCAATCGCAATAATTGATTTTGCGCCAGGTAGTAGAAGCTGCGGATTCGTTCTCTTTTCTATATCAGGCTCTTCAAATCCAGATTGAAAATTTAATTGTTGCTGCTGGATTAAGCGCTGCTTTAATTCCTCAAATGGTGACGCACTAGCAAAGCCTATTTTATCTATACCAATTGTTTTACTATACGCAATGACATCTCGCTTTAATTGTTCAAAATCCATTCCTAATCACCTCCTCAGATGAAGTCATCCCTTATGTAACGATCTATTGGTTAGCAATTCACTTTTGGAATACTATTCTTTACTTCTATTTTCGCATACAATCACGCTTTTCAAACATTAAAAAACGCAATGCCTCGTTTATCTCGGAAACGAAACACTGCGTTGATCACAATTTATAGAAAAACATTTAATAAAATTTGGAGCGGGTGAAGAGAATCGAACTCTCGACCAGAGCTTGGAAGGCTCTTGTTTTACCACTAAACTACACCCGCAAATATGAAATAAATATAAGATATTAGAATAACTTATGTAAAGTAGTATAGCATGTAAAAAAAACGGAAGCAAGAATTTTATCGAAAAAAGTCGAAAAAGTGATGAGTAGCTCATCACTTTTTCAATTCTTTATCAATCGCCTTCTTCATACTATCGAAATCAGGGTTTGCAAGATTTCCGTTTATATATACTGAAGGAGCACCTTGAACTTTTAATTTTTGAGCACGATCTGAATCTTTACGTACTTTTTCTTTTATTTCTTTACTGTGTAAATCTTTCTTAAATTGTTCTACATCAACTTTCGGAAGCTTCTCTTTCACAATGTTAAGAAGTAATTCTTCTGTAATCCATTCTTCCGTGTCTTTCTTTTGACTTTGATAAATCTCATCATAGAAAATCCAGAATGAATCTTGATCTTGTTTATAAATTGCTTCACCAGCTGCTGCACCTAAATCAGAGTCTTTTCCAATAAACGGGAAGTTAATAAAATATAACTGCACTTTACCTTTATCAATATACTCTTCTTTTAATCGCGGTAATACTGTTACATCCCAAGTACGACACGCAGGACATTTGAAGTCTCCAAATTCAACTACCTTAACTGGTGCATCATCTTTCCCTAAAGATTGTTGTGTGGAATAAGCAAACATCTCATTCCCTTTATCTTTTTTGTCATTTATGATGCTATATGCAATTGTTCCGATTACAATCAATACTGCGATAGAAAAAACTATACCAAGAGCCATGAGTTTATTTGATTTCATATACATTCCTCTTTAAATTCATATTCTGTATACAGCATTGTACACAATACACATAATATCAACACTTATATACGTCACGCAATGAACACGCTCACATAAATTACAAAAATACAACAATTGTGACGATATTGTGTCACAATTTGTCACAATTTATTCAAAAAAAGAAGTTCCTATGTAGGAACTTCCCTTAGCTTACTGCTTTTTCACGCGCATGATTTAACATCGACCGCTCTGTTTTTATATCATGACGAATGACTAATTTCTCACTAACTGCTTGCACATACTCATCATGATTGATATAGCCTTCTTTCTCCATCAATCTCAAAACGACATTTCGTCTCTCTACGGCCTTATCATAATTTTGTGCAGGTGAGTAATAAGCAGGGGCTTTTACGACAGCAGCCATCATCGCACTTTCAGCTAGCGTTAATTGACTCACCTTTTTACCGAAGTAAAGGTTTGCCGCTTTTTCAATTCCCCATGCTCCTTCTCCGTAATAAATATTGCTTACATACAATTTTAAAATTTCATCCTTCGTAAATGTACGTTCAATCTTTTTCGTATAGAAAATCTCTTTCCACTTACGAGAAAATGTACGTTCATTCGTTAAAAAAGCATTTTTGGATAACTGTTGTGTAATCGTGCTTCCACCTTGCACAACACCACCAGCTTTTATATTCTCAACAGACGCTCTGACAATCGCTATATAATCTAAACCGTTATGATGATAAAACCTTTTATCTTCTGTCGCAATAAATGCATGTGTTAATGATTCTGGCACCTCTAACTTAGCCGGTACATGTAATTTACTAATATCACTTTGCTCGATCATCACATTTCCAACGAATAATAACGTACAACTTAACAATAATAATAAAATAATGGCTTTATAAAAGAATTTAGTCATTGGATTTAATGCAACTTTTTGATGATAGTTCACCCTAGATAATACTCGTTCTTTCATCTTGAACACCTCTTTTCCACATAGCGTATAACTCTTACTTTAAGAATACCTTGTTGTAAAAAAACATCCCATCGATTTCTCTTACACGTACCTTACATCATTGTAAGGTATCAATTGAAACTTTAATCCGACCACAACACTCTGGCTAGCCGGCAAATAGCGGGATAAAAAAGTATTGTATCACAGTCCCTTTTTATCTACTATTCATCTGAAATATTGAATATAGATTATGCTAAACCAATAGCAGAGTATACCTTAAGCCTATACTTCCCTATTAAAACACCCTATTTTCATTATATCATCTACAAATATATATATTTGTAAGTATCTAGTAATCTAAATGTATATAATACATCATATATTATACAGAACAAACGTTCTCTAAATCAATACTAGCACTATTATTATTTTGACCTTTTTCTTAAACAGTATACAAAAAAGAGTAGTGATTTGATTGTATCTCAAACCAGCTACTCTTTTCTTTACAATCTACCTATTAAATTATATGGCTGCACTTCCCACGTTTCATATGGAATAAAATGTGTTGCTCTCATCGCATCAAGCGTTCTGGATTTCATATGTGGACGCGTTATGTACTCATCTATGTTCTCTTCATTTAAAGCAACAAATTTAGCCTCTTGTATTTCTTCAGGTTGAATTTGTATTTCACCGCTCACGTATGCCACTTTAAAAACAACAGCTAGAATGTGCATGGAAGCATTATAATAAACACCTGTAACTCCAACCGGCTTCACAGTTAAACCCGTCTCCTCAAACATTTCCCTACAAACTGCTTGATCGAGCGCTTCTCCTTCTTCTACCTGTCCTCCTGGCAACTCCCACGTATCCGCTCGCCAATGTACTTTAGCCAATAACACTTCATTTTTTTCATTTGTTAAATAGCCTGCTACAGCAACAATATGCTTTGGTGTTTTATGTTCCACATGTAAGCCTCCTAGCAATAATGAATATTTCATATATCCCTATAAACATATTCCCTGTCTACAACAAAATACCTTTACTAATTCATCACCTTAATTAACTTCATAAAAAAAGCCCCTATCCGTTAAACGAACAGGGGCCTCTATCGTATTATTCTCCTAAGTCTACGTTGTGGTAAACTTGTTGCACAT
>NZ_BOQB01000104.1 GCF_018332475.1 Bacillus sanguinis
AGAACCACAAGTGGAAGAACGTCCAATGCAGCAAGTAGTGGCAGAGCAAGTACAACAGCCAATTTCAAGTACAGAAGTACAAGAGAAAGCATATGTTGTAAATCAAAGAGAGAACGATATGCGAAATGTATTGCAAACACCACCGACATATGCGATTCCACCATTAACATTGCTATCGATTCCGCAACAAGCGGCGTTAGATAATACGGAATGGTTGGATGAACAGAAAGAATTATTAGATACAACGTTTAATAATTTCCATGTTGGTGCACATGTTATTAACGTATCGCAAGGTCCAGCAGTAACTCGTTTTGAAGTGCAGCCAGACCCAGGTGTAAAAGTAAATAAAATAACAAATTTAAGTGATGATATTAAATTAAGTTTAGCAGCGAAAGATATTCGTATTGAAGCGCCGATTCCAGGGAAGAGTGCGATTGGAATTGAAGTTCCAAATAAAGAAAGTAAGCCAGTATTTCTTCGTGAAATTTTAAGAAGCCCTGTGTTTACAAAGAGTGAATCACCGCTTACTGTTGCGCTAGGACTTGATATTTCAGGTGATCCAGTTGTAACGGATATTCGAAAAATGCCGCATGGACTTATTGCGGGTGCAACGGGTTCTGGTAAAAGTGTGTGTATTAACGCGATTTTAACGAGCATTTTATATAAAGCGAAACCGCATGAAGTGAAGTTAATGTTAATCGATCCGAAAATGGTTGAGCTTGCACCATACAATTCTGTTCCACATCTTGTAGCACCTGTTATTACGGATGTAAAAGCAGCGACAGCGGCATTAAAGTGGGCGGTTGAAGAAATGGAGCGCCGTTATGAATTGTTTGCGCACGCAGGAGCTCGTGATTTAACTCGTTACAATACGATTGTAAGTGAACGAGAAATTCCGGGTGAGACATTACCTTATATCGTTATTGTCATTGACGAGTTAGCCGACTTAATGATGGTAGCACCGGGTGATGTTGAGGAAGCGATTTGTCGTATTGCACAAAAAGCACGTGCTTGTGGTATTCATTTATTAGTAGCGACGCAGCGTCCATCTGTAGATGTTATTACCGGTTTAATTAAGTCAAACATTCCAACGCGTATTGCGTTTACTGTATCATCTCAAGTTGATTCGCGTACGATTATCGATATTGGGGGCGCGGAGAAATTACTTGGCCGTGGTGACATGTTATTCTTAGGGAACGGTACATCTAAGCCAGTTCGTGTACAAGGTGTATATGTATCGGATGATGAGATTGAAAAGACAGTTGATCATGTGAAAAAGCAAATGAAGCCAAATTACTTATTTAAGCAAGAGGATTTATTAGCGAAAACAGAACAAGCTGAGTCGGAAGATGAATTGTTCTTTGAAGCATGTCAATTTGTTGTAGAACAAGGGGGAGCGTCCACATCTTCTGTACAGCGAAAATTCCGCATCGGTTATAATCGCGCGGCACGTCTCATTGAAGAGATGGAATCGCAAGGAATTATTTCTGAAGCAAGAGGAACGAAGCCAAGAGACGTCCTTATTTCTGAGGATGAATTCGCTGCTATGCAGGAAACAAATGTATAGTAAACGGTTTTGCTGTATACTAAGAGAAAATGTTGGATAGTAAAGTAGGGAGTAAAGCGACATGAAAGAAATTGAATTAAAATTAAAAGGTGAAATAAATAGACTAACAAATAGAACATTTAAATTTGACGAACGTGTTGGAGAAGGTTGGTTCTCTGCCGTTTACTTTTTAAAGACTAGAGAAATCATTGAAGAATTTCGCCCGAAAAGTGTTGTGACAATGCAATTTTTCCAAAAGGAAAATGCAGTTCTTTGCGGAACAGATGAAGTGATTGCATTGCTACAAACATTCGCTAAAAATCCTGAGGAACTTGAAATTAACTCTTTAAAAGATGGCGATAATATTAGTCCATTTGAAACAGTGTTAACAATTCATGGTCCTTATGAAAATTTCGGATTTTTAGAAGGTGTTATTGATGGGATTTTAGCTCGTCGTACATCGGTTGCGACAAACGTATATAACGTTGTCCAAGCTGCGCGTAGCGTAGATAAAGAAAAACCAGTTATTTTCATGGGAGACCGTGACGATCATTATACACAACAAGCTGGCGACGGTTATGCAGCATACATCGGCGGTATGAGCGCACAAGCGACGCATGCGATGAATGAATGGTGGGGCAGAAGTGGTATGGGGACAATGCCTCACGCATTAATTCAAATGTTTAATGGTGATGTTGTGGAAGCGGCAAAAGCATATCATAAGAAATTCCCAGAAGATGAATTAGTTGTATTAATTGATTACAACAATGATGTCATTACAGATGCACTTCGCGTAGCACGTGAATTTGGATCAACATTAAAAGGTGTACGTGTAGATACGTCTCGTACGATGATTGATCAATACTTCATTCGCCACCCAGAAGTACTTGGAACATTCGATCCACGTGGTGTAAATCCATCGCTTGTATTCGCACTTCGTAAAGCTCTTGATGAAGAAGGATTCCAGCATGTAGACATCGTTGTAACTGGTGGATTTGATGAGAAGCGTATTCGTGAATTTGAAGCTCAAAACGTACCTGTTGATATATACGGTGTAGGAAGTAGCTTATTAAAAATGAATATTGGCTTTACTGGTGATAACGTAGAATTAAATGGAAAACCAGAAGCAAAAGCTGGTCGTAAATATCGTCCAAACCCACGTCTAGAGCGTGTTCAATTAGAAAAAAGAGAAGATATGTAAAAGAGAGAAAAACTGATAGGTGATTGACCCTATCAGTTTTTCTGTTATCATAGTATAGCGGCTTCTTTTTTGCTATAATGGATTTGTTATGGACATAAAAAAGAAGTACGTACGAGTTTATCCTGATAAGTGAAGGGAAGAATAACTTCACTACATCAAAAATGTATGATGATTACCAAAATAAGAAAAGATTCATATACTGTCTTATAGATAGGCCGTTGTATTAGTTCGAAATGTTGGAGGTTCTTTAAGATGACAGTTTACCATTTTGTAGGAATTAAAGGAACAGGAATGAGTTCATTAGCTCAAATTCTTCATGACATGAAGCATACTGTTCAAGGGTCTGATTATGAAAAGCGTTTCTTTACACAAACAGCGTTGGAAAAGCGTAGTATCTCGATTCTTCCTTTTGATAAAAGTAATGTAAAAGAAGGACAAGTGATTATTGCAGGAAATGCATTTCCTGATACGCATGAAGAAATCGTAGCAGCAAAAGAATTAAACATCCCAGTACATCGTTACCATCACTTCTTAGGTGACCTTATGAACCAATACACAAGTGTTGCTGTAACTGGTGCACATGGAAAAACATCAACAACTGGTTTGTTAGCCCATGTAATGCAAGGTGCACACCCTACATCTTATCTTATTGGAGATGGAACAGGGCATGGGGTAGAAAATAGTAAGTATTTTGTATTTGAAGCTTGTGAGTATCGTCGTCATTTCTTGTCTTACAATCCAGACTATGCGATTATGACAAATATTGATTTTGATCATCCAGATTATTTTACAGATATCAATGATGTATTCAGTGCATTCCAAGAGATGGCATTGCAAGTGAAAAAAGGCATTATTGCATGTGGAGATGATGAGGAACTTCAAAAAATTCAAGCGAAAGTACCTGTTATTTTCTATGGATTTGGAGAAGATAATGATTTCCAAGCACGTAACATTCAAAAGAGAACAGATGGTACTATTTTCGATGTATTCGTTCGTAATACGTACTATGATACGTTCAAAATTACAGGATACGGCAACCACAGCGTATTAAATGCATTAGCAGTAATCGCGCTTTGCCATTATGAAAACGTTGATGTAGAAGCAGTTAAGCATCAGCTAACAACTTTTGAAGGCGTAAAACGTCGCTTTAATGAAAAGCCAATGGGAGAGCAAGTTATCATTGATGACTACGCACACCATCCGACAGAAATTAATGCAACGATTGAAGCAGCTCGTCAAAAACATCCAGAGCGTGAAGTTGTCGCTGTATTCCAGCCGCACACATTCTCACGTACAGAAAAGTTCTTAGATGAGTTCGCTGAAAGCCTAAGCAAAGCTGACCAAGTATACTTATGTGATATTTTTGGATCAGCGCGCGAAAACAAAGGTGAATTAACAATCGAAGATCTGCAAAAGCGTATTGACGGTGCAGAACTAATTACAGATACAACAACGGATGTATTAAAGAAACATAAAAACGGCGTTCTCATTTTCATGGGCGCAGGAGACATCCAAAAATTCGAAGCAGCTTACGTAAAAGAAGTTCAAGTTGCAGAGAAGTAATAGAAAAGACGCATAGCGGTGGCTGTGCGTCTTTTTTGTTGTGTTTGATATATGTTAAAGAGCGTTGATATGTTGGTGCGAATTGTTCTTTTTGTAGTTTTGTTTTAAGAAAACGATATATAGTAAACTAAAAAGTACATATCCAATTAAATAATAGAATGAAAACATATCGAATTGTTCCTTGTTCATTTTTTATCCTCTCCTTTAGCTAGTAACATTAGAGCATGATACACTGCATCATAATCATGCAAGCGACTATTTAAAATTTCTCTCCCTTCGTCTGTAATGCGATAGTATTTTCTTTTTGGTCCATCACCGGATTCTTCCCAATAGGAAACAGCCCAATTGTTTTTTGTGATCCGATTTAATATAGGGTAAATCGAACCGTTTGGGATATGAAACACAGGGATATCTTGTAGTGCACTTGTAATTTCGTATCCGTACATAGCTTGTTTACTTATTAAAGACAAAATAGCGAGATCAAAAACACCTTTACGTAATTGAATTATAAAATTATCATTTTTTTCCATACTTTAACTATATATGATTCATATCTAGATATCAATCATATATAGTGGTTGTTCATATATAAAATTCAAAAGGAAGTGTGAATATTTAACAATTTCCATCTGTAAGTATTAGAATAATAAGAAAATTAAAAGGGAGCTAAAAAAATGTTCACACTTCGAGTAGACGACGAAATCGAATTACAGTTATTAGAAAAGCATCATAAAGAGGAACTATATCAATTAATAAATCAAAACCGTAATCATTTAAGAAGATGGCTTCCTTGGGTAGATGGGACGAAATCAGCAGATGCTTATGATGAGATTTGTCCGATGTGGTTAAAGAAGTTTGCAGAGGGAGACGGTTTTGAAAGTGGTATACGTTATAAAGGAAAGCTCGTTGGGATGGTAGGTATTCATCCGGTAAGTTGGGGGAAGAAAGCGGCAAGTCTCGGATATTACCTTGCAGAAGATGCTGGCGGGAAAGGCATTATGACGCGTAGCGTGAAGGCTGTACTTCACTATGCATTTGAGAATTTAAAATTAAATAAAATGGAAATTAGATGCGGTGTTGAAAATGTGAAAAGCCGTGCTATTCCAGAGCGTTTAGGCTTTAAGTTAGATGGTATTTTAAGAGATGATGAATGGCTATACGATCATTTTCACGATATCGCTGTATATAGTTTGCTAGCTTCAGAATGGAAGGAGATTCGATGAACGAGAAGATACGCATTATTCCGTATGAAAGTACGTTTCAAGATGAAGTAGTAGATCTTATCGTTCATATTCAGCAAAAAGAGTACAATGTCCCCATTACGAAAGAAGAGCAGCCAGACTTGCTTGAAATAGAGACATTTTATCAAAGGAATCATGGCAACTTTTGGGTAGCAACTTATGATGATAAAGTAGTTGGAACAGTGGCTTTATTAGATATTGGGAACGATCAAGTAGCGCTAAGGAAAATGTTCGTAAAAAAAGAATTTCGCGGAAAAGAGTGGGGCACATCACATAAGTTGCTCCAAAAAGCAATTTCGTGGGCTGAGAATAAAAAGCTGAAAGATATTTACTTAGGAACGACAGTGAAATTTCTAGCAGCCCATCGCTTTTATGAAAAGAATGGTTTTCAAAGTGTGGATATAGAAGGTTTGCCAAAAAGTTTTCCAGTGCTACAAGTGGATAAGAAATTTTATAGATATATCGTTTAAGAAGGTCATTCCGAAATGGCTTTTTTTATGAACTAAAATGGAAAAAGTGGTATAATTTAGGTTAGGGGTGCGTGTATGAACATTCCGATTCAAAGAAGTAAATCGGTAGTCATTTTCGTTTGTCTCACATTAGTTTTTATGTTCGTATATCCGATTGTCATGATTGCCACAAATAAAGAGCAGTGGATGTCAGCGTTAATTGGAATGGGACTATGTTTCCTTGTAAATGTCCCACTCGTTTGGGAAGTATTTATTAAAAAGCATAAAGTAGAAAATGGTGTATTAAAGTATGGCATTTTAAATGACGATATTGTATTGAAAGAGATAAGAATCATTCGCCAAGTTGGGAAATCTCTTGAAATTACGACGAATGCATATAAAGTACATATGGTTGCGATGCCGCAATATATGGAGCAGTTTTTATCACTTGTAGAAAAAGAAAATCCACATGTGAAAATAGAAATGGTGGGTAAGAAATGAAATATGTAAAACCTTTGTTTTGTTTGGAAATTTTGCTTGTGCTTGCTATTTGCACTAGAGTATATATGAAATGGGATCTGCCCTTATATGAACCAATATTAATAGGTACTATCGCAGTGGCGCTGTTGTATTATTTTCATTTTCAGCAAACAAAAAACGAAAAAAGTAGCTCTATGTAGTTAGGAGGATTAGAAATGAAAAAAGTCCTTATGTTATTTTTACTTCTGCTAACCGCATCCGTTCTTTTAATAGGGTGTAGTGCGAAGAAGGAAAAGGCTGATATGAACTTTGAAAAGGCACAAAAGGTTGAGATTGAATCACTTACAGATTCAAGTGATAAAAAAGTAATTACCGATAAGAAAGAAATTGAAAAGCTGTTTGAAGTCATGAAAATGGATAAGTGGGAAATGCAATCGGCTCCTTTAGATACTCCGCAAGGGAAAACATTTAAAATGTATCAAGAAGATACACCAAAATTATCAGAGTCGAGTAAAGATACAAAAAAGTTACATGAAATTGGTACAATGACAGTATATAAAGATGTCCCTTATGTTGAAGTTGAAATGAAAAATAAGAAGATGAGTTTTAAAGTGCCAGAAGATGTGGCGAAAGAGTTATTAAAGTATTAAAAAAACGCTCGGAATGTGCTCCGAGCGCTTTTATTATTATTTTAAGTTCTCTGGGTTTAAAGCTTCTAATTCAGATACAACGAAGCGTCCGTCTTTACGGATTAGTACGTCGTCGAAGTAAATTTCGCCGCCGCCATATTCTGGGCGCTGGATGCATACTAAATCCCAATGAATGTTCGAGTTGTTGCCGTTCCATGCATCGTCGTAAGCTTGTCCAGGAGTGAAGTGGAAGCTGCCATCGATTTTTTCATCGAATAGGATGTCTCCCATTGGATGTAAGATGTATGGGTTTACGCCGATTGCGAACTCACCAACGAAGCGTGCGCCTTCGTCTGTATCGAAGATTTTGTTAATGCGCTCTGTATCGTTTGCAGTTGCTTCAACGATTTGACCGTTCTCAAATTTAAGTTGTACATTTTCAAATGTATAACCGTTGTAAGGAGATGGTGTGTTGTAAGAAACTGTACCGTTAACAGAATCGCGAACTGGTGCAGAGTATACTTCACCGTCTGGAATGTTTAAATGACCTGAGCATTTAATAGCTGGAATGTCTTTAATAGAGAATGTTAAGTCAGTTCCAGGGCCAGTTAGACGAACTTTATCTGTTTTATTCATTAATGTAACAAGGCTATCCATCGCCTTATCCATTTTACCATAGTCTAAGTTACAAACTTCGAAGTAGAAATCTTCGAAAGCTTCTGTGCTCATTTTAGCAAGCTGCGCCATAGAAGCATTTGGGTAGCGAAGAACAACCCAGCGTGTTTTCGGAACGCGGATGTCTCTATGAACTTTCTTACCAACTGTTTGGCCGTGAATTTGCATTCTTTCACTTGGCACATCAGCTTGTTCGTTAATGTTATCGCCAGAGCGAAGACCGATATAAGCGTCCATATCTTTCATTACGCTTGCTTCATACGCAGCGATTTGTTCGAAATGTTCTTCAGTAGCACCCATTAATAAAGAGCGATCTACTTGATGATCTTTTAAAGAAACGAATGGGAAACCACCAGCTGCATATGCTTCTTTTACAAGTGCAGTTACAAGTTCTTTTTGTAAGCCAAAGTTTTCAATTAATACTTTTTCGCCTTTTTGTAAGCGGATAGAGTAGTTAATTAAATTGTATGCTAACTTTTCAATGCGTGGATCTTTCATATGTAAAGCCTCCCTACTAATTATGTATCCTCTCCTATTGTAACCTACTTAGTGGAATTTGTTGAATCATTTATGTTAAAGTTAACGAATAAGTATGAAAATTCTAATGAAAAGATAGGGATTAGAACGAAACGGAAAATGATTGTATAATAGGGGAAAGTATGAAAAAGATAAAGGAAGTGATGAAATGCAAGTTCTTTTATATGTAAGTGCGGCTATTATCGCGGTTGCTTTCGCTGTATTAGTAGTATATGTATGCAGAACGTTGTTATCGGTACAGAAGACGTTAGAAAACGTTGCAAGCACGTTAGAAGGTTTAGAAAAGCAAATGCAAGGGATTAGCGTAGAGACGGAGCAATTATTACATAAAACAAATGCATTAGCTGATGACATTCAACAGAAGTCACAATCATTAAATAAAGTAGTATCAGGTGTAGATGGGATTGGAACGACAATCCATTCTTTAAATACGAAACTTCGTGATGTATCAGAGTCTGTTACGGACGAAATTGAAAACAATGCTGATAAAGTAGCGCAAGTTGTACAGTGGAGTAGCGCAGCAATTGAAGTATACAATCATTATCGTGCGACAAGACAAGAGAAAAAGGTTGAAAAAGAAGAGCGTAAATTAGAAAGACTTGAGAAAAAAGCTGAAAAGAAAGAGAAGCGCTCTAGACTTCGTATGAGAGGTGAATCGTGATGAATATGACAAAAGTTGAAACAATTGAAGAGCTTGAAGTATTAGTAGAAAAAAACGAACCTTATGTTCTTTTTAAGCATAGTACGACATGCCCGATTAGTCATGGTGCCTATACAGAATTTCAAGCGTATTGTAGTGAAGAAAGGGCAGTGCCAGCGTATTACTTATACGTACAAGATGCAAGAGATGTTTCGAATCGTGTTGCAGAACAGTACAGCATTAAACATGAATCTCCGCAAGTGTTATACATAAAAGATGGGATGGTAGTATGGAATACGTCTCATTGGAACATTAAAAAAGGCGCTTTAGAAGAGAATATTAAGTAAAAAGAAGCAAGCGAAAGGTGCTTGCTTCTTTTTTTTGTTTTTGTTGAAATATATTTAATGGTACACTGTTATTAGTTCAAATTAAATAATTAGATTGTTGAAAGTAGGTTTTAAGTAATGAAGAAAATGGCATTATCCTTCGCGGTCGTAAGTTTATTACTAGGAGCTTGTAGTAATGATACGATTAGTAAGAAGGATGAAGTTATACAAAAGGATACGAAAGAAAAAAGTATGATTCCAAGAACTGCTGTTTCTAAAGATTATTATAGAACTGTAATTCCTTTAAAAGAACAAAAGGTTATTAATACAGCTAATATAAAAACAAATTCTAAATTAGATTTAGCAGAGTATGAAAATGGTTTAATGAATATTGCAAAAGAGCAATTTGATACAGAAAATCATGTACTACAATTAAATCAGTATATCCCTGAGAAATTAGTTGATGAACTAGTTGCGAAAGTAGAAGCGCCAGTTTTGACAAATATTATAGAACAAGACTATTTCGGGAAACAGAATTCAAATGAATTAAGCTTATCTGGCGTTGTGATTGGGTTAGCAATGTCGTCAAGTGTATCAAATGAAGAAGCACTTTCTAAAGGGGCTGACGTTGCTAGACAACTTGTAGAAGCTATTAATAAAAATGACAAGTATAATAAATCTCCAATTACGTTTGCTATCTTTAAACAAGAAAGTACAAGTTCTTTAAAAAATGGTACATATATTGCTAGTGCTACTGTTCAAAAGAATGATACGAACCTTGGAAATTGGAGTACGATTGATGAACAAGCGTTTTCATATCCTTCTGATGAATTTAAACAAGCACATGGAGAAGATAATACAAAAATAACTGAATTTGCTAAGACAATGAAAGAGTTTTCTCCTGGAGATTTTATTCCAGTAAATGCTAAAGTGTCTTATAAGAAAAATCAAATGGATGCATTGAATATGAATATTGTTATTAAATACAATGGTAAAACAGAATTAATGGCTCTTACTCAAATGGCTGCTCAAAGTATGCTAGAAAAATTACCTAAAGATGCAAAAGTGCAATTGCAGATCAAGTCCGAGAGTAAAATCGAGGCAATTATTATAAAAGAGAAAAACAGCGATAAACCGTTTGTTTCCTTCTTATAAAAAAAGACAGTGTTTAAACTGTCTTTTTTTATTGTAAATGAAAGTGTATGTTGGAACAGAACGACGCGTAATACGCTTTATATTTCCGCCGTACCGATTTTAAAGAAAGAAACACATTTACCTGTCGTTGCCGATGTAACGTATTCTATAGGGCAATGTGACCTTCTATTATGAGTTGCAAAAGCAATGATGACAATTGATACAGATGCGATTATTGCTGAAGTACTTCCAGATCAAGCAAATCAAATGACTATCATTGTCGATTTTTATTGGTAAGTCGATATATTTAAAAAATCGCTGATATAAAATTCATTTACTAACGTACGGCTTAATATACAGTTTCTAGCCATGAGATATCTATTTTTTTACAAAAAATGCCCTTTTTTTCATAAAAAATACGAAAATACGAGAAAAGAAGCGAATTTTTTCGAAACTTTTGCGGGAAAATATTGTATGAGCCTGCGTTTTTATCGTATCATTAGTAAAAGGAAGAACTCGGGACGATTGGTGGCATCTGCAAATAGAGTTGATGTCTTTTTTTCATTCAAGTAACCGATACATAAAAATAGATAACAAAAATAGAAGGAGTGTGCGATGAGATGAACGTAACAATCTATGATGTAGCGCGCGAAGCGAACGTTTCAATGGCTACCGTATCACGCGTTGTGAACGGTAACCCAAATGTAAAGCCTACAACAAGAAAGAAAGTATTAGAAGCAATTGATCGTTTAGGATACCGCCCAAATGCGGTAGCACGTGGACTAGCAAGTAAGAAGACAACTACAGTAGGTGTTATTATTCCTGATATCTCAAATACGTTTTATGCAGAACTTGCTCGTGGAATTGAAGATATCGCAACAATGTACAAATATAACATCATTTTAAGTAACTCTGACCAAAACAAAGAGAAAGAGTTCCATTTATTAAATACGATGCTTGGAAAACAAGTAGACGGAATTGTTTTCATGGGTGAAGATATTACAGACATTCATATTGAAGAATTCAAAAAGTCTCCAGTACCAATCGTATTAGCAGCTTCATTTGATGAGCAAAATGAAACGCCATCAGTAAATATTGATTACACACAAGCAGCTTACGACGCAATGAAACACTTTATTGAGCAAGGACATAAGCGTATCGGTTTCGTCTCTGGTCCTTTCATTGATAAAGCGGGAAGCGCGAAGAAATTACAAGGTTATAAAAAAGCTTTAGAAGAAGCAGGTATTTCATATGATGAAAATCTTGTAATCGATGGAGATTACACATATGATTCAGGTATTGAAGCATTTGAAAAGCTTTGGAGCCTTGATGGAAAACCAACAGCGATTTTCGTATCTTCTGACGAAATGGCACTAGGTGTAATCCATGCAGCACAAGACGCTGGATTAAACGTACCAACTGATGTAGAAGTACTTGGTTTCGATAATACACGCCTTGCATTAATGGTACGCCCGCAGCTTTCAACAGTTGTACAACCAATGTACGATATTGGTGCAGTAGCAATGCGTCTATTAACAAAGTATATGAACAAAGAAAAAGTGGAAGATCACACTGTTATCTTACCTCATCGTATCCAATTTAGAGATTCAACGAAGTAAGTATAAAAAAGCTCACAGCGATTGCTGTGAGCTTTTATTCGTATTCAGGATAGTATGTTTTAACTACTGTATCTACCGTTTCATTTTTCTTAACGTGTAAAAATCTTGCGTACAATTCTTTTCCGGTTTCAAAGGATGTATCGTCTAATTCAAACACATGCAATACTTTTCGGAACTTCCATGTGACTTGCTCACCGTACACATTGTCGTATGATTCTTCAGGTTGCATAGCGATTTTTTCGCCTAGTTCATGAGCTTCTTTTAAACTTTTTGCTTGAACGAGAATAATACTTTCTTCAAAAAGTGTATCGTGACTTTCTTCATAATACTCATCCATTTTCGTAGGATCAGGCTCACCAGAATGAACAGATTCAAACAATAATTTTACAGCGTACATATTATGCTGCATGTTTCAACTTATAAATAATACTTGCGACAAGCGAAGCGGGTATTGTAAATACGTTACTTTGGTAATGATAATGTATTTGGGATTCTTCATAAGACATGTTGTCATATAGTTCGTTTTGTGACACATTTAGTTTCTTCTGTTTTTCTTTGAGTAGTTTAATGTAGTTATACTGTATTGGGACGAGAATGATGAAATAGGCTAATACGATTAGTGAAATCCAAATCATTATGAACACTCCCTTATAAAGAATATTTGTATATGATAATTATATCAATTAATAGAAAAAATAACCATTTTTTTTAGAGGGGATTAATTCGCTTTCCAAAATGCAAAAAGTTCTTCAGGACTTCGTAAATTATGTTCAAGACATGTTTGTGCAGTACGTTTAAAACTTTGTATTAAATGCTTTAACCTAGAAGAATCATAGTGCTTTGCTTTTCCATCTACAATCGTTTCACCATTTTCTAAGTTAAGTGATATTTTTAGTAAAGTTATATTTGTTTCTATTTGTACAACTTCTATATAAAAAAACTTTTTGTCTAAGTCGATTGTAATATAATCGAATCGCTCTACCTGTTTAAAGTATCCTACAATATCATCTTCCAATTGAAACCCTCCTGAGTATGCGACTTATTGGTGACTTCGCTACAAAATGGTATTATTCCTTGTTATATGTCACATAAGTGCAAATTCAACTATTATAGGGCAATGTGATGTATAATAGAAAGAAAAGGCTTGTGAGGGGGGAGAAGAGATGATCGTTCTTTGGATAATTACGCTTTGTATGACTGCTATTTTTGCATATATGACGTTAAAACAAAATGGCTTAAAGCGATTTGTTCCAGGAAGTATTCTTGCAGGAATTGCCCTTATCACGTATGTAATTTCTATTTTTATTGAAAGTGTATCAGTGGACATGAGTACAAGTTTAATGTTCATGGGTATTACACTATTTGCAGGTAGTATTATGGTACTTATGGTTGCAGGTATTATTTTATTTATTCATATGAATTCGGAAACGTTATAGCATATAGAAAAGGCATGTCCCGAGGGGCATGCCTTTTTATCCGTTCAATTATGCTCTATCTTTAGAAGAGTTTTGTTGTTTTAATAAGTCACGAATTTCGCTAAGAAGAACTTCTTCTTTTGTTGCTTTTTCTTCTTTCTTTTCAGCTTCTCTTTTTAAAGTCATTTTGTTAAAGACTTTAACGAAAATGAAGATTGCAAATGCAACGATTAGGAAGTCGAAAATCGTTTGGATAAAGTTACCGTATTTAACAGAGGCCTCGCCTACTGTAAATTTTAATCCTGTGAAGTTAATTCCTCCCATTAATAAACCAATTAATGGTGTAATGATATCTTTTACTAAAGAACTAACGATTTTACCGAAAGCAGCACCGATTACAACCCCGACAGCTAGATCAATTACGTTTCCCTTTAAAGCGAACTTTTTAAACTCGTTCCACATGTGTTAATCCCATCCTTTCCACGATTCAATATGAAATTTATAATTCCTATCAACATATTCTATAGAAAGTTGCGAGAGAAATAAAGAGGAAATGGGAATGAAAGTAAATTCTGAAAAATGTATCCGTTTTAATTTTTATTTATATCATCTAGTAGAGATTGCAGCAGTTGTTGTGTTTTTAATCCGTCTAATCCATCTACAACAGGCTTTGTATCACCGTGTACACATTCGATAAAATGATGAACAGCATCTTCAAAGCCGCGCTGTTTCAACGTCGTATCCCATGATGGTGAAACGCTTTGTGAAACTGAATTCTCCTGCTCAACTTCAAATGTATTCATATTTTTTACGCGAATGATTTTCCCTGTCGTTACAAGTTCAATTTGTTCTAAATTTGTACCAGCATGGCGATGCATTGCAGTAGAAAGCAACAGTCCACTTGGCGTTGTATATGTATGATGTCCGTAAAGAAGTTCATTCTTTTCATTAGTTTGCATCATATTATGAACGACGTTAAGGTCATCGTTAGCTAACCAGCGAGCAGTATCTACAATATGTAAGTAATCATCTAACATAGTAAAGTCATACGTATATGGCCCGACTTTATTTGTACGGTGCTTTTCAATTCGAATCCATGAAATATTGTGAGCTTGCTCTTTTGCCGCAACATACATAGGAACGAATCGGCGATTAAATCCGACCATTAATTTTCGGTTATGCTTTTCGCTCAACTCGACTAGTCGCTCAGCTTGTTCTACTGTAGCTGCTAGCGGTTTATCAACATAAACGTCGATTCCTTTTTTCAGAAGTTCAGAAACGATTTCATAATGTGTAGCAGTTGAACTATGAACGAAGATTGCATCGCATTCTGAAGCTAACGTTTCAATAGAATGAAAATCTTGAATGCGGTATTGCTGGCACACTTGTTTTCTTTTCTCAGCGTTAGGTGTAAACGCTCCTACAAAATTCCAATCTGTTTCTTTCGTAAGTGTTGGAAGATAGGCCTTTTGCGCAATACTTCCAAGTCCAATCATCCCAATGTTAGGCTTATTCATATGTATTCCCACCCTATTCATATTGATATAACGGGTTAAATGTAGCATAGGGCGGGGGAGGAAGGCAAAAATTAGCGTTTTACTTATGTCCTTCTAACAAAATCTTTTCTATCTCTTCAAAGTGATGAGCGCGAGCATGCTCTAAAGGGGTAACACCATCGTTGTCTGGAATATTTACATCTGCACCGTGCTCGATAAGAAGGCGAATGACTTGTTGTTGTATTTCATTTCCGTTACTTAGTACGATGGCTTCCATTAAAGCGGTCCATCCGAGATTATTTACATGGTTAACATCAATCGTTGTTCGCGTAAGGAGTTCTTTAATAACATCGATATAGCCATGCTCTGAGGCAGGGATAAGAGCTGTACCGCCGTATCGATTCGTAAGCGTTGGATCAGCCCCAGCATCAATCGTTAGTTTTAAAATATCCAAGTAACCCTCTGCACCAGCGTATAGAAAGGGATTGTTTTTCATATTATCTTGGATATTTACGTCAGCACCTGCTTCAATAAGCGTCTTTGCGGTTTTCACATCATTTTTATATGTAGCAATCATAAGAGGAGTACGTCCTTTACTGTCCGTTATATTTATGTCAGCCCCTTTTTTGAGTAACGATATAACAGTATTCGTTTCTTGCTTCTCAGTAGCTGCTAGTAGCGCTGTCTCCATGTTTGTCATCTCCTTTTTAACTTCTTGTTCTTGCGAGCATCCTTGCAAAAAAATTACGCAACAAATCATACTTAATGTTTTTTTGAACATGGAATTTCAACCTCCTCATTTCAACTGTAAAATAAGAACATTAAATTTTGATAAACTGAAGCTAAAATTACTATAAAATCGCTTGAGTATTTGAACATATATTTTTATGCTTATGAGTAATAAGGTTTGGTAAAGTGAGGATGTAACATATGTCTATTAAAACAAGATTTTTATTCTCTTATATCGCTGTTATTCTCGTTTCCATCACGCTCATATTAGTCGCGGGATTTTTAATTGTTTTTTCCATAACAGGAGACTTGGAGTCAGTGAAAAATTTCTATAAAAGTTCCTATATTCAAAAGCCGCTTACGCCAGAAGAAGAGAATACGTATATTGAATTGAAATTAGCGGCAAAGAAAAATCAATCACAACTATTAGATGAATCGTTCGTTTCGTCACTTGAAAAAGAAGGTGTGAAAATAGTTGTAAGAAAGGGAGAAACCATTTCTTATGCTACAAAAGTATTTGAAAGTGTATCTTTAAAAGAAGCCCTTCCGAAATTTGAATCAGCCAATATTAATAGCCGTGGTACAACAGAACTAGGCGATACATTTTATCGATATGTAAAATTTGATTTTTATTTTCCAGGGGATGAAGAAGGGAGTATATTTGTACTAAAAAGGCAAAGTTCATTTGTCGATCTTACACAAAAGTTATTTCCGATTTTGTTCGGAGCGCTTTTACTGCTAGCCGTTTTACTTATAGGACTATTAAGTTATTTAGTCTCAAGAAGTGTAATAAAACCAATCTTTGTATTGAAAGATGCGACTGGGAGAATTAAAGAAGGGGATTTAGATTTTCAAATTCCAGTTACATCCCATGATGAAATCGGACAATTAAATCAAGGGTTTGAGGAAATGAGAAAGAAATTAAAAGAATCGATTGAAGTGCAAACACAGTATGAAGAAAATCGAAAAGAGCTCATTTCAAACATATCTCATGATTTAAAAACACCGATTACATCTATTATCGGATATGTGGAAGGAATAAAAGATGGAGTCGCAAATACGCCGGAAAAAATGGATAAGTATTTAACAACGATTCATACGAAGGCAAAACATATGGATACACTTATTGATGAGCTCTTTTTGTTTTCGAAGCTAGATTTGAATCGAGTTCCCTTTCAGTTTGAAACGATAGAATTAAACGTGTTTATGCAGGAATTATTAGAAGAGATGCAAATGGATTTAAGTGAGGAAGGTATAGAAGTTTACTTACAATTACATTCATCACCACTATATGTAACGGCCGACTGCGAAAAGATAAATAGAGTTATATCCAATTTAATTCATAATAGTGTGAAATACATGGATAAAGAAGAGAAGAAAATTACTGTAACAGTATTAAGTGATAACAATACAGTCATTGTAAAAGTGATGGACAACGGATCAGGTATTGAATCGGATACACTTCCCTACATTTTTGAACGTTTTTATCGTGCAGAGAAATCGCGAAATTCTAGCACAGGTGGAAGTGGACTTGGCTTAGCGATAGCGAAGCAAATTGTTGAAGAACATGGCGGAGAAATTTGGGCGGAAAGCGCGCTTGGGGAAGGTACAAGCATTTTCTTCTCATTGGAAAAAGTAGAGAAATGTGGTGAGTAAATTGAAAAGAATTTTACTAATAGAAGATGAAGTAAGCATTGCAGAATTACAGCGAGATTATTTAGAAATTAGTGATTTTCAAGTTGATGTAGAACACTCTGGAGAAACAGGTTTACAAATGGCTCTGCAAGAAGACTACGATTTAATCATTTTAGATATTATGCTTCCAAAAATGAATGGATTTGAAATTTGTAAACAAATACGTGCTATAAAAGACATTCCGATTTTACTTGTTTCAGCAAAGAAGGAGGATATAGATAAAATTCGCGGACTCGGTTTAGGAGCGGATGATTATATAACGAAACCATTTAGTCCAAGTGAATTAGTCGCAAGGGTAAAGGCGCATATTTCTCGTTATGAAAGATTATCAGGAAATGTGAGTAAGCAACGCGATACGTTATACATTCACGGAATTTCTATTGATCAGCGAGCGAGAAAAGTTTTTATAAACAATGAAGAAATCGCGTTCACAACGAAGGAATTTGATTTATTAACATTCTTTGTAACGCATCCAAACCAAGTATTAAATAAAGAACAGTTATTTGAACGTATTTGGGGATTAGACTCCGCTGGTGACTTAGCAACTGTTGTCGTTCATATTAGAAAGTTACGTGAAAAAATTGAAAGAGATCCTGCTCACCCGCAATATATTGAAACGGTGTGGGGAGCTGGTTATCGGTTTAACGTGTAATGTACCTGCCGAGTAATTGGCAGGTTTTTTTATGTTATTCGAACAAAAAGGGAATGATAGGTAATTTATGTTAAAATATAAAGAGAGATAAAACATAGGAGAGCATGAGAGGGCGTGCTACATTTTGGGAGATACATTAAAAGAGAATAAATCAAACAAGGCTTTAAAGATCGGAACGAATATCGTACTTATTTTATTAATTATCGGTGCAATACAAATGTTTTATGATGAAGATTCTACGAATGATCATTTCGGTGGGCTATTTATGATGGTCTTTTTTGGAATTAAAATAATTTCTAATTTTATGATGAGTATAAAAGAAGGAGATAAAAAGTCGATATTCATTGATGTAGGCTTAATGATTTTTTTGTTCTGCTTGTTGTTTCTAGTGTGAAATATTTCTTTTAAAAAAAGCTCATAGTCTTATAGAGACTGTGAGCTTTCCTTAATAATAACGGTACTGGCGTAATGATTTATAAAATGTTTGAGTAGTAGAAGTAAACAGAGTAGCTTCTTCTAAAAAAGGATAATGGTTACTCTCCTCAAATGGAATGAAGGTAGAATTACGTATACTCTTATGCATCTCGATAGAATACCGAATCGGGCACTGTACATCATGTCTTCCGCATATAATCAGTGTCTTTGTTTGGATGGAAGGTAAAGATTCTCTTAAATCAAATGACGGATATTCATTGGCGAAAGCGTTCATCCGGCTAGCAGACATTGTTTTTTGTATTGGTTTACAAAAATAAGAGTTGTATTTTTCCGGTTTATACAATGATAATTTTGTTCTATTAGTGGATAGTTCTTTTCGTTCTCCACTTGTAAGGTGAGGGGTTTTTAAGTTTTCGATGAGCTGTTGCATATAATGAAACTGTGGATGTGCTGGGTGATAAATGCAAAATAGTGTTTCGGTATAGTTACTTGCTGCAGCTCCGGCCACAACTAATGATTGTAAGGAATTTGGATATGTAATCGCATATAAAAGTCCAAGCATACCACCTGTTGAATGACCGGCGAAATGCCATGTTGGTAGTTGTAAAGCTTCCCGTATTGCTTCTAAGTCGTGAACGGTTTCAATCATACTTAATTCTTTTTCTGAATTGGCTTTTGCTGAGTTACCAGCGTTTCGTAAATTAATGAGGAATACACGATGCGTAGCAGTGAAAACATCCGCAAAGTAATCACCAGTCTCATTAAATTGTGAATAGTGATGTGTAATACAAAGTGGTTCGCCACTTCCTTTTGTAAAGAGTTCAAATGTGCCGCGTTTTATATTGATTATTTGTTGCTTCCACATAATAGCACGACCTTTTCTCATAAAAGTTAGACCACTTAATAAATATATCAGCGGTTTTCAAAATATATCGACTTACCGACAGAAGTCGACAATAAATAAAAGGAGGCTATTCAAAAACGAGCCTCCTTTTCGTTTAGTACAAAGATTTTGTCATATTATTCCGAATTATTTCAAGGGATTTCGCTACAGTTAATGCGTTCTTTTCTTCAATTTCTGGTTTACGGGGGATAGGTTGATACATGTTGTCTGGATCTTCCCATGTGAGGGGAAGCTCTGTTTCAGCTTGTCCTTTCCAAGCGTCAATCCATTCTGGAGGGAGATAACCTGAGATGTTTTGGATGTTGTTCATTTCGAGCCAAATAAGTGCCCAAGCTCTTGGGACGACGCGCCAGTGGTCATAGCCACCGCCGCCGACAGCGATCCAGCGACCGTCACAATATTCATTAGCGATTTCGCGAGCGAGCTTTGGTATTTCACGGTAAATATTCATCGTTGCGCAAAGGTGTGTAAGTGGGTCGTAATAATGAGCGTCAGCGCCATTTTGCGTTAAAATAATATCCGGTTTAAAGTATGCGGCAACTTCTTTTACGACAGTTCGATAGGAATCTAAAAACGATTCGTCTTCTGTAAAAGCATCGAGTGGAACGTTAAAAGAATAACTATAGCCATTACCTTGTCCACGTTCATTTACAGCGCCAGTTCCAGGGAATAAATAACGTCCAGTTTCATGTAATGAAATGGTGCATACGTTAGGGTCATCGTAAAAGGACCACTGTACACCATCACCGTGATGAGCATCTGTATCAATATATAAAACACGTAAACCGTATTTCTTCTGAATATATTTCATTGCGATGGAACTATCGTTATAAATACAAAATCCAGATGCCTTGCCGCGGAAGCCGTGATGTAAGCCACCGCCTAAATTAAGCGCGTGTTTTACTTTCCCGGAAAGAACAGCATCGACAGCTGTTAATGTACCGCCAACGAGTAATGCACTTGCTTCGTGCATATTTGGAAACATCGGTGTATCTTCTGTTCCAAGTCCATATGTCATTGCAATTGATTTTTCTAACTTACCTTCTCCAGCACATTTTACCGCATTTATGTATTCCTCTGTATGAACGTAGGCAATCTCTTCATCTGTAGCCATCCGTGGTGAGATGATTTGGGAAGGAGAGATAAAGCCACCCTTTTGTAATAAATCATACGTAAGTGTGACGCGCAGTTGGTTAAAAGGATGATCAGGGCTAAACGAATAGCCCCGAAAGTCATCCGAATAAATAAACGCGCTACTCATGCTTGCATCCCCATGATATTCGGCCATAATACGCGGTAGCCTTCTTCTTCAAGTGCATCAATCACTTTTAGCGGATTCATCGTTTGAATGCGGAAAACGAGTACTTTATCATTCTCATCTTTTGCTGGGTAGACGAGAACGCTCACGATATTGATTTGTAACTCACTAAAAATGGCAACGACTTTTCCGAGAATGCCAGGTTCATTTTTTACTTGAATTTCAATTTGTGAACTTGGTTGATGTGCTCCTGTTAATTTCACTAACGTGTGCAGTACAGTAGATTCAGAGATGATTCCTACTAACTTTCCTGCTTTGGTAACAGGAAGACAGCCAATTTTATTTTCAAAAAATAAAGTAGCAATTTCCTCAACGAAATCAAGAGGATGGCAAGTCATAACAGGGTGTTTCATAATAAGTTCAAGTGGTTGCTTCAGCATATCGAGTGAAACTTGTTCATCTAAAATAGACGGACTTGCATCTCTTACATCCCGATCAGAAATAATACCTACGACATGATTATTTTGATCGACAATTGGAATGTGCCGAATGCCTTTCGTGCGTATCGTTCGGATTGCTGTTTCGATTGTATCGTTTGGGTGTAGTGTCACCACATCTTGATTCATAATTTCTTCTACAATCATTCCAGTTGCCCCCTTTATTAATACATAAAACGATTGTGAAAACGTAGACGATCAAATGCTTGAATAGAATCCGTATCAACGCGTTTACCGATGCGGACCATTAAACAGTTAGCAGGATGCGAACAAATTTCAGGATCATCTGTAGCCATCCATTGTAACCCGCCAGCATTCATCATTTTTTCCATTACTTTTCGATACTCCCAAACATTTAAGCCTGTTTGTTTTAAATCCCAGTGCCAATAATATTCAGTCGTCAATATAATGTAATCTTCCATATAATCGTCCATCATTGAAACTTCTAATAAGTTCTTTCCGACAGCGCAACCGCGGAAGGCAGGGACAACTTCAATCGCCCCGAGTTCAATTAAGTTTTCTATCTTTCCTTCTGACCATCGTTCAAGTGGATCAGGATACAAGTATGTAACATATCCAACAATCGTTTGGTCATGTCTAGCAATAATGAGACGAGCTTCTGGTAATTTAGAAATTTCGACAATTGCTTTATATTGCTGCTCGGCAGGACGAAACGCAACTAAATCTGGATGAAATTCATACATTTCTAAGTTATGTGTAGAGACAGGACCTTCAATAATTAAAGTGCCTTTCGCTGTTTTCAAGTTTCTAGCATTATATATTTTTTTATGAATCAATGTATTGCTCACCACCTTGAGGGTTTGTGAATCTATTAATATCGTACTTTATAATATATGCGATGTGAATCGAAATTTGTCATTAAAAATTTGTCTAAAAATCAACAAATATACTGAAAATTTTAAATAATGTCATTATAATAGATAATAGAATACATAGGAGGGGGATGTAAAGTATGAAAGTAGAAACGCTTCCTGTCATTAAAGGAGAAAATAATTTGCCGAATTATGATGAGGCATACGCGAATTTTAACTGGGAAGAGGTTAATAAAAACTTTACTTGGAATGAGACAGGCCGAGTAAATATGGCGTATGAGGCAATTGATAAGCATGCGAAATCCGATCGAAAGAATAAAGTAGCTCTTTATTATCAAGATGGATCGCGAAAAGAGAAATATACATTTAAGGAAATGAAGGATTTTTCTAATAAAGCAGGAAACGTCCTTAAGAACTATGGCGATGTAGAAAAAGGCGATCGCGTTTTTATTTTTATGCCACGTTCTCCAGAGTTATATTTCGCACTTTTAGGTGCAGTGAAATTAGGAGCAATTGTTGGACCGTTATTTGAAGCATTTATGGAAGGTGCAGTTCGCGATCGTTTAGAAGATAGCGAAGCGAAGGTGTTAATTACAACGCCTGAATTGCTAGAGCGTGTACCATTAAATGATTTACCAGCTTTAAAAACAATCTTCCTTGTTGGAGATAATGTAGAAGAAGGCGGTAAAACGGTAGCGTTCAATCCTTTATTTGAACAAGCTTCAAAAGAATTACATATCGAATGGTTAGGCCGTGAAGATGGTTTAATTCTTCATTATACGTCTGGTTCTACTGGTAAGCCAAAAGGTGTGCTTCATGCGCAAAACGCAATGGTTCAGCATTACCAAACGGCGAAATGGGTATTAGATTTAAAAGAAGACGATGTATATTGGTGTACTGCTGACCCAGGCTGGGTAACTGGAACTGCTTACGGCATTTTCGCACCGTGGTTAGTCGGAGCATCAAATGTTGTTTTAGGTGGACGCTTTAGCCCAGAAGCTTGGTATGAAGCACTGCAAGATTACGGTGTAACAGTTTGGTATAGTGCACCAACAGCGTTCCGTATGTTAATGGGTGCTGGACAAGATGCAATTAAAAAATATGATTTATCACAAGTGCGCCATGTATTAAGCGTTGGTGAGCCATTAAATCCAGAAGTAATTCGCTGGGGTATGAACGCATTTGGACTTCGTATTCATGATACATGGTGGATGACGGAAACAGGTGGACAAGTTATTTGTAACTACCCTTGTATGGAAATCCGCCCAGGTTCCATGGGTAAACCAATTCCAGGTGTGAAAGCAGCGATTGTTGATAATGAAGGAAATGAAGTGCCACCATACACAATGGGTAACTTAGCAATTGGTAAAGGTTGGCCAGCCATGATGCGCGGAATCTGGAATAATCCGCAAAAATATGAGTCTTACTTCATGCCGGGAGATTGGTACGTATCAGGTGATTCAGCTTATATGGATGAAGACGGATACTTCTGGTTCCAAGGACGTATTGACGATGTAATTATGACGTCAGGTGAGCGCGTTGGACCGTTTGAAGTAGAAAGTAAATTAATCGAGCACGCTGCTGTTGCAGAAGCTGGTGTAATTGGTATTCCTGATCCAGTTCGCGGAGAAATCATTAAAGCATTTATCGCGCTTCGAGCAGGATACGAGCCATCAGAAGAATTAAAAGAAGAAATTCGTCAATTTGTAAAGAAAGGCCTAGCAGCTCATGCAGCGCCAAGACAAATTGAATTTAAAGATAAATTACCGAAAACGAGAAGTGGTAAAATTATGCGCCGCGTATTAAAAGCGTGGGAGTTAAACTTACCAACAGGTGACTTATCAACGATGGAAGATTAAGAGAGGAAGGTCTGAACGAAATAACGTTCAGACCTTTCTTTTTTCTTCCCTCTTTAACCTACATATAAAGAGGGAAGAAAATGAAAACAGAAAAAGAAAAAATGATACTAGGAGAAATATATATACCGACTGATCCAGTTGTATTAAAAGATGTGCCGGACAATGTAGTAGTTGGCAGGAATCCTGCGAAGATTATTAAAAAAATAAAATAATATTTGAACGAAGCACCTTCCTCGTCTGTATACATTTATGAAAGAATAGATGAGGGAGGCTTTTTTATGTCTAATAAATTACTTCTTACTTTTGCTTTAATTGGAATTATAGTCGTATTTTCTTGTGGTTTGCTATTACCGATGCCAATCGGATTTAAAGTATCAATGATTACAGCTGGCGTTATGATGATTGTTATGTTTTCAATCATTATTCCATTTGATAGAAAACATATAGTAAGAAAAAATGGATATAAAATTGATTTTACGAAAACAAAAGTATATTTTCGCTGGAATGTATTTGATACGATTTCGGCTTGCTTGGCAGTGTATGCATGTATATGTGTGCAAGCGTTAAATATTTTAGTTTCAACCGGCGAGACAATACAAAACCCATATGTACAATTTTTTACGAATCAATCGCAAGTATGGATTATTGTCGCAAGTTGCTATTTAATTTCCCGTATTTCGTTAACGTTAAAAGGAATAAAGGAGATCAAAAATCATGGCGCAGATTGGGATTGAGGAAGAGCTCATGCTTGCGTACAAAAATGGAGATAAACAGGCGGGAGAAAAACTATATGTTTTAATCAAACCAGCACTATACACATTTTTGTATCGATTTAATCGAGATGAACAATTGAGTATCGATCTTGTCCAAGATACGTTTTTGACGTTAGAACGAAAGAAACATATGTATGAACTTGAAAAAGGAAAAATAAAAACGTATTTATTTCAAATTGGTTATCGTCTTATGGTTAATAAATTAAATAGAAGAAAAAAGTGGCGTACACTTTTGCCATTTTTAGTGCCGATTCCGGAAAAAGAATTTTCTCACGAAGATCGGCTCACAGTAAGAGAAGCAATTTTGAAAGTTCCAGAAGAGCAAAGAGCGGTCCTAATCCTGTCTTATTATCATGACATGCAGCAAAAAGAAATTGCAGAGGTATTAGATATTCCAGTCGGAACGGTGAAGTCGAGACTTCATAACGGAATAAAGAAATTGAAACAATTGCTGGAGGTGGATGAAATTGAGCGAAAATCCCTTTAAGAATGAATATAAATTGCAGCAACATTTAGATAGTGACCATGTAGAAGTACCGGACTTTCCAAAAACGGTAAGTCGCTTCGATCGATTAATCGGATTTCTTGGTTCCCCGGCGAAAGATCCTGTGGAGGCGACGATTGGGAATGATTTATCAGTTGTGTTTCATGTCTCGCTATTAGTTGGAGTTCCAATTCTTTCTCTTATTACGATACTCTTTATGGCGTTGTAAAGGATTGGCAAGAAGAGAAATCCAGACCTTATTTGACACGCCTATATAAATGATGGTATAAAGAAAAGTATATGAATAATTGAGCGTGGAAAGGGAGAAGTAGTGATCATTTCCCTGTTTTAGAGAGCTGATGGTCGGTGGAAATCAGCACATAGATGATCGCGAATTACGCCCCTAGAGCATCTTTTTTCGATTGAATTGTATTCAAAAGGGAAAAGACGGTGCTAAGCCGTTATGTAAATAAGGTGGTAGGCTTTTTTTGTCTGCAACTAGGGTGGTAACGCGATAATCAAAATCGTCCCTTATTTGAAGGGGCGATTTTTTTATGTTTTCAACCTTCACGCCAGTAATGAACTTAAAGGAGAGTATGTAGGATATGGGTATTTTACAAGATCTTGAATTTCGCGGTCTAATTAATCAGCAAACAGATGCTGAGGGACTTGAGCAATTATTAGAAAAAGAAAGCGTTAAATTATACTGTGGTTTCGACCCGACAGCGGATAGCTTACACATCGGTCATATGTTACCAGTATTAATGTTACGTCGTTTCCAATTAGCTGGTCACCAACCAATCGCACTTGTTGGCGGTGGTACTGGTATGATCGGTGACCCAAGTGGTAAAAAAGCAGAACGTACATTAAATACGAAAGATACAGTTGCTTACTACACAGAAAGCATTAAAAACCAGCTTTCAAACTTCTTAGAGTTCGAAAACGTGGACAACCCAGCAACAATGGCTAACAACTATGATTGGCTTGGTAACTTAGATGTCATTTCATTCTTACGCGATATCGGTAAAAACTTCGGTTTAAACTATATGTTAGCAAAAGATACAGTAGCGTCTCGTTTAGATACTGGTATTTCATTCACTGAGTTTAGTTATATGATTTTACAATCATACGACTTCTTAAACTTATACCAAAATCATAATTGCCGCCTGCAAATCGGTGGTAGTGACCAATGGGGTAACATTACAGCTGGTCTTGAATTAATCCGTAAATCAGAAGAAGATGCGAAAGCATTCGGTTTAACAATTCCACTTGTTACAAAATCTGACGGTACGAAGTTTGGTAAAACAGAAGGCGGCGCAATTTGGTTAGACCCAGAGAAAACAACTCCTTATGAGTTCTACCAATTCTGGATTAACACAGATGACCGTGACGTTGTTAAATACTTAAAATACTTTACATTCTTATCTCATGAAGAAATTCTTGAGCTTGAAAAGCAAGTAGCTGAAGCACCAGAAAAACGTGCAGCACAAAAAGCATTAGGTTCTGAAATGACAAAACTTGTTCACGGCGAAGAAGCATTAGAGCAAGCGATTAAAATTTCAGCTGCGTTATTCAGCGGTTCTGTAGCAGAACTGACTGCAAGTGAAATCGAACAAGGATTCAAAGACGTACCATCTGTAGAACGTACTGCAGAAGATACAGTATTAATCGACTTACTTGTAGAAAGCAAAATCTCTCCATCAAAACGTCAAGCGCGTGAAGATGTAACAAACGGCGCAATCTACGTAAACGGTGAGCGTACACAAGCATTAGACTACGTTGTAACAGAAAACGACCGCATCGAAGGTAAATTCACAATCATTCGCCGCGGTAAGAAGAAATATTTCTTAATTCGTTACTAATCAGAAACGAATATAAAACAAATAGTACCCCGAATTGTAGGCTGAAAAGTTTATGATTCGGGGTTTTTATGTATGGATTTAAATCGCCGGATCTTTTCTTTTAAATAGAGTATAAAGAATTAATATAAGCATATAAAGTAAGCTAATGACCATAACGATAAATGCTGTTGGATAAAATTTTGCTGCATATATAAAGAAATCGATTTGATAAATATCTTCGTAATTTGAAACGGTGCCTTTAAAGTAATTCGTAAATTTAGCGCTATATTTCCATTCATCAGGATTATCTATTAAATTACTTCCCTGATACCAACTCATCAGTGCGGAAGTAATAAATAGCATAAATGAACTTCCGAGTTGAACCATTTGGTTTATTGTCAAAAAGAATCCACCTCCTATTTAATGGTTATTATAGCGTGCATTCACATGCCTGTAACCTTTTTGTTGTAATCTCCTTTTCGAGTTCATACGGAAATCACATGTAAGCGGTATGATAAATGTATAACAACTAGAAAGGAGTGGTAAAACAAAATGTCACTAGAAGCGCTCATTATTTTTTCTTTGCTAAATGCGGGTCAGCTTGCAGAGAATTCGAAGGTAGATATACATAAAGAGCAGAAAGATGCTTATGTATATGTTCAGAAAGAGGAAAATAAATAACTTTAATATATATAAATAAAAGCTACTCGAAGTAACTGTTTTGGTGTCTTCGGTAGCTTTTTTGTATGCATGGGATTCAAATTTAGTAAGTGAGCTATTTGATAGAGGGTTTGTAGAAGAAACAAGTATAATTAATGTGAACTGATAAATTGATAAAAATAAACCGTTATAAACAGGAGGATTTGTATGGAACATAGTGAGGCATCTCAAAGATTGTTACTTTCAGATTGCATGGATTCTATAATTACTATCCAAAAGTTGGGTAATAATGGTAGCTTAATATTTGAATTCCTTCCGTATATAGGCATTATTATTTCTGGAGTATTGGATTCCTTTGATGAGAATCAACAAGTAAGGTGGCATTCAGAAGAAATTAGTAAAATTATGAAGATTAGGGCTGAAACAAAAGTCATAAATAAGGTCAATAAAACAGTTGAATCTGTATCTGAATCAATTTCGTTATTTGCTGATTATTTAACTAAGGATTATAACAGTTTTCAAAACATGTTTATCAATGTATTTGGGCAGGATAATTTTGGGTGTTATAAATTTGAAAATGTATATGTAGGTAATACTTTTAGGGCAAATATGATAGTAAATAATTTAATGCATGAGTTAGATAATGGAGAAGAACTCAAAGGTTTTGGTGAAATAATGGCTCAAATTATTTGCACGTATTTGAGAGAGAATGGATTTGTAATTCCAACAAATATTCCGATGGTAGAAATAAATATAAAGGATGAAGACTATAGATTTTCTTTGGAAAATAGGATGAAGTTGTTTGGAAATGATGTAGACAATGATATTAATATTATTTTGTTTAATATTTTATGTGGCATAAATTACGTTCTGGCCATTTTACCACAAGTATTATCCAAAGAAACAAATCTTTATAAAAGGATAGTGTCTATCTGTTGTTATTCAAGTGTACAAGCGTTGGGGAAATTAATGAGAACAGATGAACAAAGTTCAAGATATTATGGCGCAGTTGAGAGAAAAGAAGAGATCACTATTATAATTGATTCAATAAATAAACTATATACATCTAGCTTACGAAATAATATTTTCCATTATGGCATAAGGGAAAATGATTTAAAGATGATTCGTAAGGAGATATCTTTTCTATTTGGATTAGTTGAAGAAAAGATTGATATATCAGTATGTGAGTTTGTTCAAAATCAGGAAAAAATCTTGTTAAGAGTACGAAAAATTATTACGGATTGGCTACAAATTAAATCAACATAACATGTTTAAAAATAAGGGAAGTTGTGATTGCAGGAAGGTTTTTATTTGAGTAAACATCAGACAATGTTTTTAAGATTAGGGTTATGGTTTATAAATAATTTTGCTTAGATCAATTAACCTAAGCAAAATTATTTATGAATCTTTATTGTTTTTAATGGTGAATAAATTTATAAAGCCTAAAAAGTATTGTATTAAAATAGCTAAGAATGTTAAGTCAAGGAATTTACAGGTAGTAATATGTATCATTTGAAGAACCCTAGCTAATGTGTGCTCATTAAGTAATTTTACGTAGTTTTGGAGATTATCCGAATTAATAGGTAATGCAAAGTGGATAAGGAAACTAAAGTATATAAATTCCCAAATATCCCCTTCGAATAGTGTATTATCATAAAAACTGAATGTGAAATTGTAAAGTATTCCAAAAACTATATCAGGTAGTATTAATGTAATAAAGAGAGCTGCAAAAAGACGTATAGCGAATCCTATCCAGTCAAGTTTATTCGTAATATTTTCTGGTTTTTTTATATGTTTATAAAGATAAAATATTACTTCAAATAAAAAAAACAAAAAAACAAAAATTGTATACGTAATTGTTAAATAAAGTATTTCTTCCATATGGTTTGTTACTGGTAAGAATAAAAAAGTATCCTTGTGATAGGGTATTGCTCCTAAAAAAAGGAAAAATGATGATAGCGAAAGCAGAAAAGCTAATAATCGATAAATAGGAGTCATCGATTGTAAATTGAGTTTATTTGTTAAAACTCGTATAGTGATCCCGTAATATGAAAATAATATTGCGAACAATAGAATAGAGAGTAAAAGAAATTTTGGAAATAAACACGCGAAAATAATAAAACTGGGTAATAAAAGTATGATGACAGCAATTAAATACTCTTGAAAAGAATATGAAGGATTGTTCATAATATTCATCTCCTAACCAACTTAATTATAGCAAATAAATCCAGAAAACAAATACATTCATATGAATTTGCAATACTAGAAGCCTTTAAATTAATTTTTATCATATAAATATAACGTTTAAAATATATGTATTGTTAATTATGGAATGCAAGAAATAATCAATATGGATAAATAACTAAATAAATAATGGCTGGAGAAAAAGAATTATTAGGTAGCTAATCTAAGCTAAGCTTGCAAGTCCAGTTTTAATTAAAAAATCAATTCTTATATTGCTTGAAAATGATGTTTTTGATGGCAATAGCATTTTAGAAGAACTTTCAAGTGAGTATCAATTAAGCTTACGTGAAGAGATGTTTGAAGCATTGAAGGGTTTAGAAGAAGGTACACTAGCTAACTTTAGAAATGATAGATCTAATGTTGTGTTAGAACTGACAAGAAATACTAAATCGAATAGAATGGTATAAATTATAAAAGGACACTGAATGGGAATATAGTTCATTCGGTGTTCTTTTTTGTTGTCACTTTGTAGTGAAATTATTGGAGAAGATAACAAACTATTCCCTTATATAGAGTGTTTTTAAAATAACAGTACAAGATATAGCGTTTTTTGTAATACTTGGAAAAAAGAAATGGATTTCATGATTTTATTGTAATAATGTTGTAAAATATAGATAGCAGGAAAATATAATAGAGAAGGGAGACTTTATTATGACAGTCGATGCGAGAATGGTTGCGCAGTATTTTTTAAGTCGAAGTACTCCTAATACAGATCGTTCCATAACACATTTAAAATTACAAAAACTCGCATATTATGCACAAGCTTGGCATTTGGCTTTAAACGGGATTGATCAACCTTTATTCAAAGATAAAATTGAAGCATGGGTTCATGGTCCGGTTTGTCCGTCCTTATATTCAGTGTTTAAGGGGGCTGGACGTTTTGAAATACAGCCAGAAGAATTCCCTGAGGAACTAAATAGCAGTGAGAACAAAAAGAAAAAAGAAACTTTAGATATGGTTTGGCAGAATTATGGGGGATACGATGGAAAGTTTTTGGAAGCATTAACACATCAAGAACTTCCATGGATAGAAGCTAGAGAAGGATATAAAGAAGATGAATCCGGAGACGTAGAAATTTCTCATGAATCTATGGAGAAATTTTATAAAAAACATTAAAAAAACAGACAAGATTTTCTTGTCTGCTTTTTTGTAGAAGGGGAATACGAAAAAGAAAATGAAGTTGACATCAATCAGACATACATTCTTAGAGTGGTTAACAAAATTAAGAGGTACAGTTATATTTTTAATATTAGCATACTTAGTTCTTTGTATAATGATATTTCAGTTATCAAAAATAACACCTTTTTACGTAGTCTTAGAAAACTATGTATGGTTAAAAGGAGTATTTACAGATATACAAAAAGTTTTTAATGCGCAAAAAATTATTGATATGTTTAAATATGTTTTACCATTAACGTTAACGGTGTACATCTTTTCATATAGAGAGAAGAAGCAAATTGCTCCTTCCAGTATCAATGGAATATCTGAAAGTATAAAATTGAATTTATTTCTTGGATTGGCTATTCCAACCTATGTATATGGTGTATTTATCAAAGATCAAGTTGACATAAGGGAATATAGTGTTTTTTTGATTGATATTTGGTGGGTTTCGGTATTGTTATCGAGTTTGTTGCTAGGTTTTGTTTTATTACAAGCATTTAATAACATCAATGTAACTCAAATGTCGCATATCACGATTAAGCAGTTGGAAAAGGAGATAAATGATTTAAAAGATGTTATTAATGCTTCAGATAATCCAAGTGATAGAGTATATAAATTGATTATAGAGAAAGAAAAAAGGATCCATGCGCAGATAGAGAGTGTTTATCAAATATTAGGGTATATGAACAAAAACAATATGAATCAGATGTTCATAGAAAATTTGAAGGCTCTTAAAGCCCCTATAATCAAATTTAATAACGGTGCTTTTTTGGAAGCTCAAGAAGGGAACTACATAGATAGAAAGAAAATTGAAGTGATGGAAAGAGTGTACAATACTTTCTGTGTTAATCATATCTCATTAATTCCAATGTTATTTAATGAAAATAAAATTAGTAAAGCAAAATTGGCATTAGAAATTTATGTGAATCATTTGAAGCCAGGTTTGGAAAATCAAGCTTTGAATACCCGATTCAATATGAGTTTAAATGAACTGATTTTAAATTATAAAATGGACGATATGCAAAAGGTTAGGATTTTGCTACGGGTGCTAAAAGATCTGGATAGAGATAAAATTGAAAAGATTTATGAAAATTTAATGCGTATAATTATTGAAACTCAAAATATAAAAGTGCTCTGTAATATTGTTTATCCGATTACACAAAGGATAGAGGTCTTTAAACGTTCTACAAAAAAAGATCCATCATCCGTAATGCTTCAATTTATAAAGTTTAGTATAGTGCAAAAAGATATACATTTAATCATGAAATCAATTCTAAAGAGTATAGAGTTAGGACATCATGCTTGTACGGGATTTTTAATTAAGTTTTTAGTTACAAGGTATGAAGATTATCAAATTAAAAGAGCGATAGAGAGTTTTAATAGTGTAAGTGCAAATTTAGTTTTAGATTTTACAGAAGATGAGCAAAGAACAGCCGAACAAACATCAGAACAAAATGTAGGCTTTCATTTTAATACAGATACTTTCGACTACTGTTTTCACAAAATGTGTATACTTCTCTATGGACAACAAAAATATTCAGTGAAAAAGCAATTAAAGTTAGATGGAGCTGGAGCTAAGGATACAGATGCAGAGTACATGGATATTGCGACAGTGCTAGATGATTGTAGTCACATAGAATATATTGTGAAAAAAATAGAGAATAGGGAATCTAGTTATGGGTTATTATTTATAAAAAATAAAAAGTTTATGTGGTCCCTAAAAAGTGAATTAAAACGTGTGGGGAATATTTCAATTTAATTAACCAAAAAAGCCGATTCTTTTTTATGGAATTGGCTTTTTATTTAGTTGTTTTTTATAAAATCATAGAAATTCTATCCGATAAAAGTTATAACTCATGAAAAGACTCCTTGAAATAACCTCTAAATTATATTGATTTTATGTATTATTTGTAAATATTATGGTTTTAAGATTTATGATAGATGTTGCTGTAATGTTAGGAATAGTAGAGAATGGATAGAAATGCTCAAAATAAAAAAGTGAATATTTTATATTTGTTTTTCTATATTTTGTTATAATAAGTTATAAAAGGGCGGTGATTATATTATGTGGTATGACATTTTTTTTGATAAAAGTGGTATTTTTCAATGGGCTGGTGTAGCTGCGGTTGTATCATTTTTAACATTTGTTTCAACTTTGACTTCTCTGGCAGTTACATGGGTACAAGGAACTAAAAATAGGAAATCCACTACTTTAGTAAATTTACGAATTCAAGAATTAAAGGAAATAAGAGAAGAGGGAGGAACTTTGATATCATTAATAAAAAATTTTATGAATGAAAAAAAGATGCGGATGAATGCCGATAGCGGAATATTGAATATAGATCCGATAATTAATCAGTTAGATATGCAACTCAATAGAATATCTTCAAAACTATATAGACATACATCGCAAAATTTGGAATTGCAGGTTAAAATATCATATAATCAACTCTTAGTATTAAATTTGAACCATACTGATCAATTGATTGAGATACAGATAAATATTGAGCAAGCTCTGGGTGAGTATTCAAGGATTGAATATGCAGAAATAGAACAATCTCTTTAAGGATAGTTAATTTTACTGTCCTTTTTGTTGTGTTTTGAGGTGTTATTGACGTGAGATAGGTTAAAGTCTGTCACGGAAAAAATTTTATTAAGAAATATAATATTAAAGTGGTATCATTCTTTTTTTATTTTGTGTATTCTTTTCTATGATTATACATAAATAAAAAAAGCCCAGGCCCCTTGATAAACAAGGTTCCTAAGGCTTTTAATACGACTCTTTTCAGAGTACCAAGATTAACGAGAGTAGAACTCTACGATTAATGCTTCGTTGATTTCAGCTGCTAACTCAGAACGCTCAGCGTGACGAGTGTAAGTAGCTTCTAATTTATCAGCATCGAAAGTTAAGTATTCTGGTACGAAGTTGTTAACTTCGATCGCTTCTTTAACAACAACAAGGCTGTTAGATTTTTCGCGAACGCTGATTGTTTGACCAGGTTTTACACGGTAAGATGGGATATCTACGCGAGCGCCATCAACCATGATGTGACCGTGGTTTACTAATTGGCGAGCTGCACGACGAGTGCGAGCTAAGCCCATACGGTAAACTAAGTTGTCAAGACGAGCTTCAAGAAGGATCATGAAGTTTTCGCCGTGCTTACCAGGCATTTTACCTGCTTGGTCAAATGTGCGACGGAATTGACGCTCAGTCATGCCGTACATGTGACGAAGTTTTTGTTTCTCTTGTAATTGTAAACCGTATTCTGAAAGTTTCTTACGTTGGTTAGGACCGTGAGGACCTGGTGCGTAAGGGCGTTTTTCTAATTCTTTTCCTGTGCCGCTTAGAGAGATTCCAAGACGACGAGACAGTTTCCAAGCTGGACCTGTATAACGAGCCATAGTTGACTCCTCCTTTAAAAATGTTTTTATTTACGTAAAATAAAAACAGACGTAATCGATATTTACGGGCATTTTGTTTTCATGTACCTTCGCTCCAGCAGCAGGGAGTTACGAGATACACCTCCGTAGAGGAACAAAATACAAACGATAAACTCACATTACAAGGCTGCCTTTTTATTTTACACAAACGCTATTATATCTTTTACCCAGAGTTTCGTCAAGCGAGTACGTTTTTGTTTTATGCATATAAATTTTGGAAATGAACAAGAAGGAATTTAAAACGATATAAAAGAAGTGATAGAAACACAAATAAAACGCTTACATAAAATGTAGTAAAAAATGTTCATTAATTTTTTGTTGATGAATATGCGGCAGTAAAAACATAAAAGGGGATGTTTTTATGAAAAAGAAGCATATGGAGACAGCGTTAATTCATCACGGGTATACATCTGAGGAACATAAGGGAAGTTTGACACCACCTTTATTCCAAACGTCTACATTTACATTTGAGACCGCGGAGCAAGGAGAGGCGAGTTTTGCGGGAGTGGATCCGTCTTATATTTACTCAAGGCTTGGAAATCCAACTGTAAAATTATTTGAAGAACGTATGGCGGTGTTAGAAGGAGGGGAAGAAGCTCTTGCTTTTGGATCCGGTATGGCAGCTATTTCAGCAACGTTAATTGGTTTTCTAAAAGCTGGAGATCATATTATTTGTTCAAATGGATTATACGGGTGCACGTACGGTTTTTTAGAAGTGCTAGAAGAGAAATTTATGATTACGCATTCGTTTTGTGATATGAAGACAGAGGCTGATGTCGAAAATAAAATTCGTCCAAATACAAAGGTTATCTTCGTTGAAACACCGATTAATCCAACAATGAAATTAATCGATTTAAAACAAGTTATTCGGGTTGCGAAGCGAAATGGCTTACTTGTCGTTGTTGATAATACGTTTTGTTCACCTTATTTACAAAGACCGCTTGAGCTAGGTTGTGACGCGATTGTTCATAGTGCGACAAAATATATTGGTGGTCATGGCGATGTTGTGGCGGGTGTAACAATTTGTAAAACGAAAGCGTTAGCTGAGAAAATTCGCCCGATGCGAAAAGATATCGGCGGTATTATGGCACCGTTTGATGCGTGGTTATTGTTACGCGGATTAAAGACGTTAGCGGTAAGAATGGACCGTCATTGTGATAATGCAGAAAAAATTGTATCGTTTCTGAAAAATCATGATGCGGTAGAAGGTGTTTGGTATCCAGAAGGAGAGTTAGCATCTCACCAAATGAAACGGGGCGGCGGCGTAATTTCTTTCTCAATTAAAGGCGGGAAAGAAGAGACGCAAGCGTTTATCAATGACCTTCACTTTATTACAATTGCCGTAAGTTTAGGGGATACAGAAACGTTAATTCAGCATCCAGCAACGATGACGCATGCGGCGATTCCAGCTGAGTTAAGACAAGAGATGGGTATTTACGATAATTTAATACGTTTATCTGTCGGTTTAGAATCATGGGAAGATATCGTTTCTGATTTAGAGCAGGCACTAAAGAAAATATCTACTGTTAGTAATCAATAAAAAAGAGTGAGCTATCGGTTTCGTACGTGATGTACGCAATCGATAACTCGCTCTTTTCTTTTTTAAATATGTTTTAGGAGTGTTTCCACAAACTTTTCTAAATAGCGCTGATCTACTTCATCAAAACGATTTTTTTCAGGGCTATCAATATCAAGTACACCAATGACAGTTTCTTCTTTCACGATTGGTACAACGATTTCTGAATTCGAAGCACTATCGCAAGCGATATGTCCTGGGAATTGGTGAACGTCTGCTACAAGCTGCGTTGTTTTCGTTTCAGCTGCAACGCCGCAAACGCCTCGTCCAAATGGAATGCGCACACAAGCTGGCATTCCTTGGAATGGTCCAAGAACAAGCTGATTTCCTTCTGTTACGTAAAAGCCAACCCAATTTACACGATCTAAAAATTGGTTTAATAATGCGGACGCATTTGATAAGTTTGCGACTACGTTTGGTTCGCCAGTTAATAATGCATCCAGTTGTTTAATTACTGTCTCATATTGCTGCACGCGAGATCCTGCATAACTTTCTTTAGTAAACATGGAAACAGCTCCTTTTTTATCGAGATGTGTAAAATATTAGCAAAATACGATGTATTTCACATGACTTTGTCGATAGAAAATTAAAGGAATTTGTCTTAAAAGTCAAGAAATTTAAACTATAGCTGTTCAGTGAGAGGAAGTGAACGCATGAAACAGACGAAACAAAAAGTAATTGATGCGGCAATATCGTTGTTTAACACGAAAGGTTATGATGGAACGTCGGTGCGAGACATTGCAAAGCGAGCGGATGTGAATGTAGCGAATATTTCATATTATTTTGCTGGAAAGCAAGGCCTATTAGAGCAGCTTATTACTGATTTTTTAGAAGGGTATATTCATGTGATTGAAACGTCCTTTGAACAGAGAGAATATTTGTCGGCTAAAGATGTGATGGTGCAAATGGTGCGGGGAATTTTACGATATCAATTTGATAATAGGGAACTGACACGTTTCTTCTACCGAGAGCTTTCACTAGATACGACATTAATTCGCGAAGTGATGACCGTTTATTTTTCTAAAGAAAGATATTATATAGAGCAAGTGATTAGACAGGGACAAATGAAACAAGAGTTTAAGAAGGTATCTTTTACAATGTTTATGACGCAATTAAAAGGCATGATGAATATGCCTTTTTTATACCCGCAATATATATCAGAAGTGCTGCATTCTTTTCCGTCTGAGACATTTTTCTTAGAAATGTACACGAAAGAAATTGAACAATGGATGGAACAAACATTATGTATAACGAATATGTATCAGGAATGGCCAAGAGCTGTTCATATGTGAAAAATCCCCACCTAACGAACTGAGGTGGGGATTTTTGTGCTTTTTCTTCTTTGCCATACATTGTTGCATAATAGCGCGATAATTGTTAATGAGGCTCCGGCAATTTCAATTTTGTCGACTGTATAACCTCGAAAGACGGAACCGATAAGTGCAAGTACAGGAACTAAATTCATAAATAATATACCGTTAATAGATGAAATATAGCGATTTCCTGTGTTCCAGCAAAATACAGCGATAACACCTGCAATAATCGACATATAAAGGAGTTCAAAACGAACGTTCATAATTGTACGAAGTGACGGCACAGTAACGATGTTTGTATAAGTGAAGAAAGTGACAATAACGATGAGTGAAATCGAGCCGAATAAACAAGTTAACGTCGTATACCTGAGTGGTGACCAAGATTGAAAACGAGCACCGCCGTTTGTGTAAATGACCCAGCAAATAACGCCGCATAGCATAAGTATATTTGTTGAGAGGTGACTGGCAGCTCCAAATAATAAGTGAATATTTCCCTTTGAAATGACAAGCATAACACCGAGCAATGCAACAAACATACAAAGGAATGTGTAGTTTTGTGGGCGTTTGTTTTTCGTTATCCACTGCAATAATAAAGCGATGAGTGGCATAAGAGATTGAATCATCGCGGCATGGATGGCTCCAGCAGGTCCGGCAAGTTGTTGACCGTAAAAAATGAGGAAACCATATCCAGCGAAACCGACAGTTCCGTAAAAAAATAAAGAAAGTGTTCTTTTTTCTAGGCGGAGTGAAGCTTTTCCTTCAGTAATGAATAGCAAAATAAGAAAAATAATAGCTGCTGATCCGTATCGGATAGTTGTGAAGAAGAACGGATCGATAAACTGCAGGGCATTTGCCATGACAGGAAACATAAATCCCCAAGCCGTTACAGCAAGTAAGCATAGGAGGGATCCGAGTAGCATTTGTTTTTTGTCCAAGAGTATCTTTCCCCTTTACATTTCGTTATAGTAAGTTGATGAAATAAGTATAAAGAGTAATTGTTTATAGAAGGAAATATCGATTTTTTATGACAGTTATAACTTTTTGTTAGAGGTGTGTACGATGGATTTAGAGGCAGTACGATCGTTTATTGAAGTGAAGAATACGCGAAGCTTATCAAAGGCAAGTAAGCTTTTACATATTTCTCAACCGGCGCTTAGTAAGCAAATTCAAAGGTTAGAAGCGGATTTAGAGGTTATTTTACTAAAGCGTTCCGCGCAAGGAGTAGAGTTAACAAGTGCTGGAGAGTTATTCATAACAAGAATGTTACCGGTTTTGGAACACATACATGAAGTGAAAAGCGAAATGAAGAATTTTCAAGAAAAGCGGAAAATTTCTATAGGCATATTGCCAAGTTTAGCAGCGCATTATATATCAAAATGTAAAGATGTATTAGGTGACGGGTTCGAAGTAGAATGGAAAATTGAACATACGAAAGTATTAATGGGGCTCTTTAAAGAACGAAAGATTGAAGCGATGTTCATCGATTCGGTAGTAGAAGACGCTGTGTGTATAAAAGAAATACGAGAAGAAAAAATTGTTTGTGTCGTTTCAAATGATCATCTTTATAAAGAGAAAATAGTAATTCGAATGGAAGATTTGCAAAATGAAAAGTTAATCGTATATCCAGAAATCTGTGATGTAAGAAAAATGATTACAAATATGTTTCATGGGATAGGTGCGAAACCAATCATTGCATTTGAAACTTCTTATGCAGAACCGATGCTTGCGATGGTCAGTGCTGGACTTGGTATTACGTTACTTCCAGAAATGTCAGTAGAGCAAGCAGTAAGGCAAGGAAATGTGCATGCGATTTCTATTGAGCCACCACTTGTACGCAAAATTTATTTCGCATCTCATATGGAAGAGTACCTATTATTACAATCATTTGACGATGAGAGATAATCCAAACGGAATATTGAGAAAGATTACAATTGCATTGAAAGAAACATGAAATTTTAAAAAAAACTAGGTCAAAAACAAGCCATTACATGGTATGATTAGTACATTGTTAGTTGTTAAATATAGGGGAATTCCCTTTTTATACATAATGCCTTCCATTTCATAAACGGAACGGACAAAAAAAGAGATATAACTAGGAGGCTTTTTTGCATGGATTCTATCCTGACGATCGTTATCATTGTAGTAAGCTCTATTCTAGTGCTGCTCATGATAGAGCTTGTGATAAGAAATCGTTCATATAAAGATATTGAAGCACTGGAGCAGTGGAAACAAGAGATAAAAGATAAACCTGTGGCAGATGAACTAAAACGGGTAAAAGATTTAAATATGACGGGTCAAACAGAAGAGCTGTTTGGTAAATGGCGTGAAGAATGGGATGAAATTGTATCAACAACCCTTCCGAAAGCTGACAAAGATTTAGCGCAAGCGCGAAAATTCGCCTCGCAATTCTCCTTCCGCAAAGCAAAGCATGCGATGAATGAATCCATAAGTGGTTTAGATGACGCTGATAATCGTATTACAGATATTTTAAATGAATTACAGCAATTGTTAGAAAGCCATGAAAAAAATAGCTCGGAAATTGAAGAGTTACGTGATACATATCGTAGTATGAAGAAGAGTGTTCTTGCTCATAGACATATGTATGGAGCAGCAGAGCAGAAAATTGAAGAGATGCTAGACGCCGAATCTAATAAATTTAAAAGCTTTGAAGAGGCAACAGATAATGGTGACTATTTAAAAGCGAGAGAAATTGTTATTAGTTTAGAAGAAGGTTTGGCAAGCTTAGAAATCATTATTCACCAAATTCCAGATTTATTGGTAGAGTGTCAAGCGACGTTACCAGTGCAGCTGGAAGATTTATTGCACGGACATAATGATATGGTAAGACAAGGTTATGTATTAGAGTATTTGGAAATCCCTAAAGAAGTTCGTGATATGACGAAACAACTACAAACATGTTTAATGGATATACAGGAGCTTCATATAACGGAAGCGGCTGAAAAAGTAGAAAACTTAAAAATGCGTTTAGATGGCTTCTATGATCAACTGGAACAAGAAGTACATGCGAGACATTATGTGGAGCAAAAAACACTTTCTGTTTATGAAGACTTAGAAGAAATTCGCACTGAAACGATTGAAACAAAAGCAGAAACACAACTTGTGAAACAAAGTTATCAGTTACAAGATAAGGACATTGAGTCTCAAAAAGTAATTGAAAAGCAAATGCACATTTTAATGAAACGTTTTGAAATGCTGCAATTACGCGTTGCTGAACAAGATATTGCCTTCTCTATTATTCGTGAGGAACTAGAAGAGGTTTATGAGCAATGTGAAACTTTAAAAGTACTTCATGCAGAATATAAAGAAATGCTGCAAACGATGCGTAAAGAAGAATTTGAAGCACGTGAGAAGTTACAAGAAATGCGAAATACTATTTTCGAAACGAAACGCTTCATGCAAAAGTCGAATTTACCAGGTCTTCCAGAGAGCATTATGGAAGATCTAAAAAGAGGACAAATGGCAATGCAAGCTGTATATGAACAGTTAGAAGTGAAGCCGTTAAATATGAACGCTGTAAATAGCAGTTTAGAAGAAGCGTACACAACTGTTAATGGTGTAGCTGAAATGACAGAAGAGTTAATTGGACAAGCGTATTTAGTTGAAAAATTAATTCAATACGGTAATCGTTACCGCAGTCATGATGAGAGCCTTGCAGAGAGCTTAAATTATGCGGAGAAATTATTCCGTGAATATCAATACGATGCAGCTTTAGAACAAGCGGCTTCTATACTAGAGCAACTTGAACCTGGCGTTGTTCAAAAAATAGCTGAATATGTAGACAATGAACAAACCCTTTCATAAGGGTTTGTTTTTTTGTGTAATTTTGCAGACGATGTTGCTATAATGAATAGCGGAATACAGTAAGGTTATTCGTTTTAATATAAGGTGAAACTGTAATCGGTAGAGCCATCCTCACTAATTATTGACCTTCACAATCGGGATAAAGTGAAACTTTAATCAGTGGGGGTTTTCTTCATCCCTCACTGATTATTAGTTGAACCAATCGGACTTTTATGGGTAGTTGATCCCCCACCTAGATTCTTTGCTTTCGCTAAATTTTGAGGTGGGGGTCTTACTACCCGTTAAAGCGGGATAAAATGGAACCTTTGAGTAGTCTTAGCGTAATTACACGTATTTGTGATATGATTATATGATGTGACAGCGCTGAAAGGGGAAGAACGATGATCTATTTTGATAATAGTGCGACGACGAAGCCATATCCAGAAGCTCTTCAATCGTATGTAACGGTTGCAGGGAAATATTTTGGGAATCCTTCTTCTATTCATTCGCTTGGAGGAGAGGCAGAGCGTCTATTAACACAATCAAGAACGATTGCAGCGCAGCTTCTTCACGTTAAACCTTCTGAGATTATTTTCACATCAGGTGGAACGGAAGGGAATAACCTTGCGATTAAAGGAATAGCGATGAGGAATCGTTCGCGCGGTAAACATATCATTACAACAAATATTGAACACGCGTCTGTGTTTGAAGCATATAAACAATTAGAAGATCTCGGTTTTGATGTAACATATTTACCGGTTAATGAGCATGGTGTTGTATCGGTAGAGGATATAAAACGAGCACTTCGTGAAGATACGATTCTTGTTTCAATTATTCACGTGAACAACGAGACTGGAGCAATTCAGTCTGTTGCTGAAATTGGAACGTTATTATCGAATTATCCGAAAATAAGATTCCATGTGGATCATGTACAAGGGATAGGAAAAGTACCGCTTGATTTATATGCTTCTCATATTGATCTTTGCTCAATATCTGGACATAAATTCCACAGTGTAAAAGGAACAGGTCTTCTTTATGTGCGTGATGGCGTAAGGTTAGATCCAATTTTATCAGGTGGTCAACAAGAGCTTAAGTATCGCTCTGGTACAGAAAACTTGCCTGGCATTGTAGCGATGGTGAAAGCACTTCGCATGACAATGGAACAAGTGAAAGAAAAAATAGCTCATTTGCACAATTTACAAACAGAGCTTGTCCGTTTCTTTAAAGGAATGGAAGATGTAACAATTAATACGTCGCTTGCATATGCAGCACCGCACATTTTAAATGTATCATTTGTTGGTTTAAAACCAGAAGTGGTCGTTCATGCTTTAGAAGAGCACGGTGTATATGTATCGACGAAGTCTGCTTGTTCTTCAAAAGCAAATGAAGTGAGCAGAGTGTTAGTGTCAATGGGAGTACCGCATGCCGCTGCTGCAAGTGCTATTCGCATTAGTTTGGCACCAGAAAACACGATGGAAGAAGTAAAACAATTTGAAGGTATTGTGAAAGAGACGATGCCAAAATTATATGAAGTGATGAGGTAAAGAAATATGATGACATATGAATATATTTTAGTTCGTTATGGAGAGATGACGACTAAAGGTAAGAACCGTTCTAAATTTGTAAGCACATTAAAAGATAACGTAAAGTTCAAACTGAAAAAGTTCCCAAATATTAAAATCGATGCAACACATGATCGTATGTACATCCAATTAAATGGCGAAGACCATGAAGCAATTTCTGAAAGATTGAAAGATGTATTTGGTATTCATAAGTTTAACTTAGCGATGAAAGTACCATCAGAATTAGAAGATATTAAAAAAGGTGCATTAGCAGCTTTCTTACAAGTAAAAGGCGATGTGAAAACATTTAAAATTACAGTGCACCGTTCTGATAAGCGCTTCCCGATGAAGACGATGGAGTTACTTCCAGAAATCGGTGGGCACATTTTAGAAAACACAGAGGATATCACAGTAGATGTTCATAATCCAGATGTGAATGTACGTATAGAAATTCGCAGTGGTTACACATATATTATGTGCGGTGAGCGTATGGGAGCTGGCGGTTTACCAGTTGGCGTTGGCGGAAAAGTAATGGTACTTCTTTCTGGTGGTATCGATAGCCCGGTAGCAACGTACTTAACGATGAAACGCGGCGTATCTGTGGAAGCAGTTCACTTCCATAGCCCACCTTTCACAAGCGAGCGTGCAAAACAAAAAGTAATCGATTTAGCACAAGAGTTAACGAAGTACTGTAAACGTGTAACGCTTCACCTTGTTCCATTTACAGACGTGCAAAAAACGATTAATAAAGAAATTCCATCTAGCTATTCAATGACAGTTATGCGCCGTATGATGATGCGTATTACAGAGCGTATCGCAGAAGAGCGTAATGCACTTGCAATCACGACTGGTGAAAGTCTTGGACAAGTAGCAAGCCAAACATTAGATAGTATGCATACGATTAATGAAGTAACAAACTATCCAGTTATTCGTCCACTTATTACGATGGATAAATTAGAAATTATTAAAATCGCTGAAGAAATCGGCACATATGATATTTCAATTCGTCCGTACGAAGATTGCTGTACAGTATTCACGCCAGCAAGCCCAGCGACGAAGCCGAAGCGTGAAAAAGCGAATCGTTTTGAAGCGAAATACGATTTCACACCATTAATCGATGAAGCTGTAGCAAATAAAGAAACAATGGTATTACAAACAGTAGAAGTAGTGGCGGAAGAAGAAAAATTCGAAGAACTTTTCTAAAACCATAAATTACCATATCTAAAACGTGTATGAAGTCATGTTATTTATCACACTCTATACTCACAAGGAGGTGATATAACATGGCACGTAGCACAAATAAATTAGCGGTTCCTGGTGCTGAATCAGCATTAGACCAAATGAAATACGAAATCGCTCAAGAGTTTGGTGTTCAACTTGGAGCGGATGCAACAGCTCGCGCTAACGGTTCTGTTGGTGGCGAAATTACTAAACGTCTAGTTTCACTAGCTGAGCAACAATTAGGCGGTTACCAAAAATAATCCCATATACGATGGCTTAGAAAGAGCGGGTTCTCCCGCTCTTTCTTTTTGTTGTTTGCACCGTTATACATTCATTTCGACATAGACATAAAAAATTTGTCAAAAGAAGAGGGTTCAAAATAGACAGAAAATTCTTTATTATATAAGGGAGGCATAAAGAAAAAGGAGGATGTTTATGAAGAGAGAGGAATTGTTGGCGCCGCCGTCTTATAATTTAGTTTCTGAAATAGAGAAATATACAGGTGATAAAGGGAAATTAGCTTTAATTTGGCAAGATGATAAAGGGAATAGACGAGAAGTTACATACGCTGAGTTAATGAAAGGTGCGAATAAAATTGGAAACGCTTTTATAAAGAGTGGCCTACAAAAAGGGGACAAGCTTCTTATTATGATGCCGCGTTTAATTGAAGCGTACATGACGTATATCGCTGCGATTAAAGCAGGATTTGTCGTAATTCCGAGTTCGGAAATGTTACGTAAAAAAGATATTGAATACCGTATTGGACACGGGGAAGTAAAAGCAATTGTAAGTTATGAACCTTACATTGGACAGTTTGATGATATAGAAGCGATGGAATCCCTTCGAAAGTTCGTTCTGAGCGAGCAGTCAGTAGATGGATGGATCAATTTAAAAACAGCGTTAGAAACAGAAAGTGACATGTTAGAAATGGCGAAGACAGATAAAGAAGATATGGTCTTTTTATCTTACACGTCAGGAACGACAGGAAATCCAAAAGGTGTTGTTCATACGCATGCGTGGGCATACGCTCATTTACGTACGAGCGCTCCGAATTGGCTCGGAATTGAAGAAAATGATGTTGTATGGGCAACGGCTAGTCCAGGGTGGCAGAAGTGGATTTGGAGCCCATTTTTAGCAACTCTCGGATCAGGGGCAACAGGATTTGTATACAACGGTAAATTTGAACCAAAAACGTATTTAAATTTATTAGATAATAATAAGGTGAATGTGCTTTGTTGTACGCCTACTGAGTATAGATTAATGGCAAAGGTAGAAGACTTAAGTGAATACAATTTAGAAGCGTTACATAGCGCTGTATCCGCAGGTGAGCCGTTAAATAGAGAAGTCATTGAAACATTCCAAAAGCACTTTCATATTACAGTGAGAGACGGCTATGGGCAAACGGAAAATACATTGCTTGTTGGTGTAATGAAAGGAATGGATATTAGACCAGGATCAATGGGAAAACCAACGCCAGGCAACCACGTTGATATTGTAGATGAGGAAGGTATTCCGGTACAGGTAGGAGAAGTTGGTGATATTGCAGTTCACATGGAAACACCAGCCCTATTTAAACAATATTATAAAGATGATGAGCGCACAGCGATGCAATTCCGCGGTGATTATTATATTACTGGTGATAAAGCGAAGAAAGATGAAGACGGCTATTTCTGGTTTGAAGGGCGCGGTGATGATATTATTATTAGCTCTGGTTATACAATCGGACCGTTTGAAGTAGAAGATGCACTTGTAAAACATCCTTACGTAAGAGAGTGTGCGGTTGTTGCAAGTCCGGATGAAATTCGCGGAAGTGTCGTGAAGGCATTTATCGTATTAAGAGAGAATATAGACAAGAACGAAGAAACATTAATTCCAGCACTCCAACAACACGTCAAAGACCTCACTGCACCATATAAATACCCTCGCAAAATTGAATTTGTAGATGAACTACCAAAAACGATTTCTGGAAAAATTCGCCGTATTGAACTTAGAAAACAAGAGATGGAGATTCCGTCAAAATAATTTTGAAAACAGTGAAGGAAATAGTTGAATGAAATGGCAAACAATGATAAGATGAAAACGAACATAAGTTCGATTTTATAAATTAAAAAAAGAGGTGTCCGTATGATTTTAGGTATTAATCCGTACTTAGTTTTAGATGGTAGTGGGCAAGAGGCTGTACAGTTTTATAAAGAAGCGTTAGATGCAAATGTAGAAGTCATGCAAACTTTTGGTGACATGCCTGAAAATCCAGAATATCCGATTCCAGCTGAGGCGAAAGAGCGCGTTTTACATGCTACTTTAAAAGTTGGTAATACGGACCTTATGATTTCTGATACATTCCCAGGTCAAGGGCATGCAATCGGATCTCAAGTAACGATCGCAATTCAAATTAGTAATGCAGAAAAAGCGAAAGAAGTATTCGAAAAGTTACAAGAAGGTGGAGAAGTTATTATGCCACTTCAAGAAACGTTCTGGAGCCCAGCATACGGACAACTAAAAGATAAATTTAGCATTGAATGGCAAATCACAACGAACCCCACTGAACAAAAGTAATTTTTAGAAAAGCACCATGTTTTGAAATGGTGCTTTTTTTTATACAATAAAAAAAAGGAGATGGGATATATGGGAGAAATTTGGTATGGCGGCACCATTTATACAATGCGAGAAGAGAATGAAAAAGTGGACGCTGTTTATGTTGCAAACGGTATGATCGTTGATGTCGGGAGTAAAGAAGAGTTAGAAGACCGATATGCTACGGTTAAATTGCACGATTTAGAAGGCAAAACGATGATTCCAGGTCTCGTTGATAGTCATATGCATCTTATTGGGCATGGAGAGAGGTTACTCCGTCTAGATTTATCAAACTGCACATCTTATAGCGAAGTGCTGACTCTCGTGCGGAAGCGAGTGGAAGAAGCTCCAAAGGGCTCTTGGGTTATTGGGGAAGGATGGAATGAAAATAATTTTAAAGATACAAAACAAGTTCATGCACGTGATTTAGATGAGATTTCTAAAGAACATCCGATTTTATTAAAGCGTGTTTGTCGTCACGTGACATGGGTGAATTCATACATACTGCAAGAAGCGAACATAACAGAAGAGACGCAAGACCCGAAAGGCGGGAAAATTGGCCGTGATTCATCAAATATGTTAACAGGCCTTTTATATGAACAAGGGCAAGAATTAATTAAATATGTGCAGCCGGAAATTGATGAAGTTTATTTAAAAAGAGCCCTGCAAACAGCAATTAAAGACTGCTGGCAATATGGTCTTGTTGGTGGGCATACAGAAGATTTAAATTATTACGGTGGCTTTAGAAAAACGCACAATGCGTTTTCTCATGTTATAAAGGAAATGCCATTTAAAGCGCATTTACTCGTTCACCATGAAGTAGCATATGAACGAAAAGAATATGAAAATGAACATTATATTGAATTTGGGGCGATGAAAATTTTTTCTGATGGTTCTTTTGGCGGAAGAACAGCTTTATTAAGTGAACCGTATGAAGATGCGAAGGAAACAAATGGGGTTGCAATCTTCTCACGTGAAGAACTTGCAGAATTAGTGAAGAAGGCACGAGACTTACATATGCCAGTTGCGATTCATACTATCGGTGACTTATCGCTTGAATATGTCATTGATGCACTCGAATTGTATCCACCAGCAGAAGGATTACGCGACCGCATTATTCATTGTCAGCTTGCTCGTGAAGAGTTGATTGAAAGAATGAAAAATTTGCAAGTCATTATCGATATACAGCCAGTCTTTCTTTCGTCAGATTTTCCGTCAGTCATTGAAAAACTAGGGGAACACCGTCTTCGTTATGCGTACGCTTGGAAGACATTACTGGGAGCAGGATTACACTGCAACGGTGGATCTGACGCACCAATTGAACAAGTAAATCCGTTTTTAGGCATATATAGCGCTGTTACACGCAGAAGTTTTATTGACGGTGTATGCTATATGCCTGAGGAAAGATTAACGGTATATGAGGCTGTTTCTCTATTTACAACAGGAAGTGCCTATGCAATCGGAAAAGAAGCGAAGCGAGGACAAATTACAAAAGGATATGAAGCAGACTTTACGATATTAGACCGCAATGTTTTTGAAATTGAGGCAGAAGAAATAAAGAAAGTACAAGCAGAAATGACCGTAATTGATGGGAAGATTGTGTATAGGAAAGACGAGTGAAAATATATCGACTTACCGACAACAGCTAACAAGAATATTGGCCGATAGCGAGAGAAATAAATAACCGCAGAATTATGGGATCTCATAATTCTGCGGTTATTTTAATCTTATAAAAACGTTCTCTGTACTTTTTCCCAGAAAGAGTTGTTTTTTAATTTAACTGTTTTAATTTGTTTATCGCTTAAGCGTACAACAGCTTTTTCCACTTGTTTAATGCTAAGCGCTTCATTATCCATACCGATAACAGGATAATCGTTACCGTCTGGTCTTAGTTTTAAAGTTAATGTACGTTCGTGATTTAAAATGAACGGTGAACCGAGCGTGCGGTATGTGTTGTTATTTAAAGATGCTAATTCACTTACTTGGAAGCACGGGATAAGCGGATCAACAACTGCACCACGTAACGATTTATTGTAAGCTGTACTTCCTGTTGGGGTAGAAACAACTAAACCATCGCCTCTAAATGTTTCGAAATATAAATCATCAACGTGAACATCTACAACGAATGTTTTAATAATGCTAGAACGTAATGAGAACTCATTTAAACAATGGAAAGATGTGCTACCATCCACATCTACCTCAATTGTTGGATATTTTCGCACTTCAATTTCATTTTTTGTAATTTCTTGAAGGGCTGTATCAACGTGATCAATATGGAAATCGCAGTAGAATGAAATTTCATCTTTCGTAGAAATCCCTGCGTATAAACAATCTTCCCTAAAACCAGTTTTACGAACGGCTTGTAAGAAAGTTGCATCATCTCCAACACTGACGATAGCGTTTGCATTTTTTGGATGATCTAATATGGTAAATCCATTCTCTTCTAAAATACGATAGATTGGTTTCATTTTTTCAACGAGCTTTGCTTTGTCATCACCATAAAAGAAAAATAAATTGCGACGATCTGCCATTATGTATCCCTCCACTGCAGTTAAATTTTCTGTTTTTCGTGCTACATATCATTAGAGTCCGTTCCCTAACGATATGTTCAAATAATATATTTCGATATAAATTGTCAAAATACCTTTTTATTTTTAGAAAAATTTTTATATTCAATCTTATGGGACTCTGTTTAATGATGAATAAAGTTGTCGATAATGGGTACGGAGTGAAAGGATGATACGTATGAAGTGGCTCGCAATTGGAATAATAATTCTTCTCCTTTTTATTTTGTTTATACTATTGTCGAAAATAAAGCTTAAGGTGACATTTTTATATTCAGAAATGGAAAAGCAATGTTTGCTTCAAGTGAAAATATGGATGATTCGATATACATTTGATGTGTTGGAAAGAATTGAAAAACAGCAGAAGAAAACAGGACAAAAAATCGAAAAAGCTGAAGAGGATGGCGGATTAGATAATAAAATTATAGCGCAACTTGATAGTATGGGTGAGCTGATAAAAAAGCTGCAAGAAGTTCATACTATTGTTAAAGATTTTCTCAAACGAGTGAAAATCAATGGTTGGAAATGGCATACGCAAATTGGAGCAGGCGACGCAGCTAGTACTGGAATTGTCACTGGATATGCATGGGGGACAAAAGGAATGGCTGCTGGAGTTGTAGGACAATATATGCATATTGTCGACGTACCAGAGTTTGAAATTACCCCTGTTTTTCAAGGGAAAGGATTTGCGTCAAGGTGTGAGTTAACGGCATCTTTTCGTATATTCCGTACTATAAAAACAGCGGTAAAATTACTCGTATTTATGAGAAGACAAAGATCTGGTACGACAGAAAAATCTGTTCAAGCATAGGGGGGATATAGAATGGACCATCCAATTCAAGGTTTAATGACAACCGCAATGCAGCATTTAAAACAAATGACTGATGTAAATACAATTGTCGGTGACCCAATTAAAGCGGCAGATGGAAGTGTAATTCTTACCGTTTCGAAAGTAAGTTTCGGCTTTGCCGCTGGTGGAAGTGAATTTGGTAAAGTAGAACATTCAGGCCGTCATCCATTTGGCGGGGGAAGCGGTGGAGGAGTTTCTATTAATCCTGTTGCTTTTCTTGTTATAAATGGAGAAGGTGTAAAAGTGTTGCATTTAGATAAGCAAACACATGTCATTGATAAAATAATTGAATTAGCGCCACAAGCTGTTGATAAAGTGAAGGAAATGATGGATAAACGAAAAGAAGACGATCCTGAATTTCAAATTTAACGAATAAAGAAGCTGATCAATGGATTAGCTTCTTTAATTTTTTTGTAAATAAAGCGATTTTATTTGCATTATCGATAGGGACAAACTATCATTTACATTGTACATATTTTGTTTAAATAAGGGAGGATTTTCAAGTGGCAAACGTAACTTTTAAAGGTAATCCAATGACTTTAGTTGGAACAGAAGTTAAAGTTGGCGATCAAGCGCCAAACTTCCAAGTATTAGCAAATGACTTATCTCCAGTAAGTTTAGAAACATACAAAGGCGAAGTAAAATTAATTAGTGTTGTACCTTCAATCGACACAGGTGTGTGTGATGCACAAACACGTCGTTTTAACCAAGATGCAGCAGGTATTGAAAACGCGAAAGTATTAACAATTAGCGCTGATTTACCATTCGCTCAAAAACGCTGGTGTGCAGCAAACGGTTTAGAAAATGTTGTAACACTTTCTGACCACCGTGACCTTTCATTCGGTGAAGCTTACGGCTTAGTAATGAAAGAACTTCGTTTACTTGCTCGTGCAGTATTCGTAGTAGATAGCAACGACAAAGTAGTTTACGTAGAATACGTAAATGAAGGTACAAGCCATCCAAACTATGAAGCAGCATTAGAAGCAGCAAAATCTGCGAAGTAATGTGAAGAAAATGACCTCTTATAAAGAGGTCGTTTTTTCTCATATATTGCTGCGTAATGGTATCAATATATGAGAAAAAACGTTATATCATATATAATTGAAAGGGGAGCTCTTTGCAGGAGGTCGCTTTTTCTTTTTGGAAAAAAACACTTTGTGGTATGATATAAGTTATGTGTAAAAGAGAGAAGGAGGAATGTACGTGAGTCAGACAGTAGAAACATTATTTTCTATTTTTGATTCTTCTGCGGTAGTTTTACGTAAAGAATTAGATGTAACATATTTAGAGGCGCTTGTAGAAACAGGTGATAACTTGTTTGAAGGAGCGATTTTACAAGAGGAATTATCCGAATCAGCAATTGAAAGGCTGAATCGTGAATATAGTACGTTTAATGAAGAAACATATAAAGGTGAAGAAATTCGTAAAGCATTTCAGTTAGCCATTTTAAAAGGAATGAAAGAAGGCGTACAAGCGAATCACGAAATGACGCCTGACGCAGTTGGCATGTTCATGAGCTACTTATTCCATAAATTTATGCAAGGTCAAAACGAAATTACTGTGTTAGATCCTGCAATTGGAACAGGTAACTTAATGACTACATTGTTTAATAGCGCCAAAGAAGGACTAGCAATGAGTGGATTTGGTGTAGAAGTGGATGAAGTGCTAATTAAACTTGCTTTAGTAAATGCGAATTTACAAAAGCATGCAATCGAATTCTTCCATCAAGATGGACTAGCGCCACTTTATATTGATCCAGTTGATGCAGTCGTTTCAGACTTGCCGATTGGTTACTATCCAAATGAAATCGGTGCAAGCGAATATAAGTTAAAAGCAGATGAAGGAATGTCGTATGCACATCACTTATTTATTGAACAAAGTGTGAAACATACGAAAGAAGGCGGATACTTATTCTTCTTAGTACCAAACTTCATTTTTGAAAGTGATCAAGCACCAAAGTTACATGCATTTATTAAAGAAACATGTTTTATTCAAGGACTATTGCAACTACCTGTTTCCATGTTTAAAAACGAGAAAAATGCAAAAAGTATATTTGTTCTCCAAAAGAAAGGCCCTAGTGTAACGATGCCAAAACAGGCGTTATTAGTGGAGTTACCTAAATTCTCCAACATGAAGGCGATGGAGGACATTATGGACCAATTAAATACTTGGTTTGCAACGCATAAATAAGGTTAAGTATATGTAACAGGGTTAGTGATTTATGTAGTACAGTTTTATATGATATGTCATATTTTTAAATATATTCAAGATTTAACTGAATTTTTTTGAAATCTGTAATATATTTTTTTTCTTGGTGTTACAATTTTTTCACTTGAAATATATGTCGTACGATGTTTAAATTAAAATCGTGAGTATAAAATTTGCTAATGATGAAACGTTTTCATATTTAGTAAATTTAATTAGATAAAATCGAGCGGTTTGTGGAAACATCCACACAACTACCAAGAGAAAAAGGGGCGAAAGACTAGATGTCAAAAATCATCGCGATTAACGCAGGAAGCTCTTCCTTAAAATTCCAATTATTTGAAATGCCAAGTGAAACAGTATTAACAAAAGGTTTAGTAGAACGTATCGGTTTAGAAGATAGTATCTTCACTATTACTGTAGATGGCGAAAAACAAAAAGAAATTACAAACATTCCAGATCACGCAGTAGCAGTTAATATGCTTCTTAAAAAATTAACTGAAAACGGAATCGTTAAATCTCTAGACGAGATTGGCGGTATCGGTCACCGTGTTGTTCACGGTGGCGAAAAATTTGCTGACTCTGTTTTAATTACTGATGAAGTATTAGCTGATATCGAAGAATTAAGCGATTTAGCACCACTTCATAACCCAGCAAACATTGTTGGTATTAAAGCATTCCAAGAAGTATTACCAAACGTACCAGCAGTAGCAGTATTCGATACAGCATTCCACCAAACAATGCCGGAATCTGCATTCCTATACAGCTTACCATATGAGTACTACGAAAAGTTCGGCATCCGTAAATACGGTTTCCACGGAACTTCTCATAAATATGTAACTGAGCGTGCGGCTGAACTATTAGGTCGTCCACTTGAAAGCTTAAGCTTACTTTCTTGTCACTTAGGTAACGGTGCAAGTATCGCAGCAGTAGAAGGCGGTAAATCTATCGATACTTCTATGGGCTTCACTCCACTTGCTGGTGTAACAATGGGTACACGTTCTGGTAACCTTGACCCTGCATTAATTCCATACATCATGGAAAAAACAGGCCAAACAGTAGAAGAAGTAGTTAACGTATTAAACAAGAAGAGTGGTATGTTAGGTCTTACTGGTTACTCTAGTGACCTACGTGACATTATTGCGAAAGAAGAAGAAGGCGACCACCGTGCGAAAGTAGCACTTGATGTATTCGTAAGCCGTATCCACAAATACATCGGTTCTTACACTGCTCGTATGAAAGGTGTAGACGCAATCATCTTCACAGCTGGTGTAGGGGAAAACAGTGCAATTATTCGTGAGCGCGTATTAGAAGGCCTTGAGTACATGGGCGTATACTTCGACGTAAAACGTAATAACGTATTCGGTGAAGAAGCATTCATCAGCTTCCCACACTCTCCAGTAAAAATTATCGTAATTCCAACTGACGAAGAAGTTATGATCGCTCGTGACGTACTACGTCTTGGAGATATTGGTTAATATACTATATGAAAAGACAGACGAGATCCTATAGGATCTCGTCTTTTTTCTGTTGGAGATATTTCAAAATTCCATCTGGATATAGTGCTTTCTCTTTTTGAATGAATGCTGTAACGGGAATCCATTTCGCATACGATACGGTTTGCTCATCTTGTATATTCATTTCTTCCATTTCATATAGTGATGTGTCTAATAAGCGTAAAGAATATAGCTGAATGATTTCATGACCAATTCCCTCATCTAGCTGAAAGATGTTTTCTAAGCAGCCTAAATAATTGGTGATTTCCACTTCTGTATGAAGCTCTTCTTGAAATTCACGAATAACGGTATGTGCTGATTTTTCACCAAGCTCAATTGAACCGCCAAGAGGTCGGTAAAATGTTTCATCGGTTGTATAATATTCTTGTACGAGGAGGCACCCTTGATGTGTAGCAAGACCAAAAGCTTTTGCACGTGGATACATATACAATCACTCCTTATTTATCCCGCTTTAACGGGCAGTAAGACCCCCACCTCAAAATTCAGCGGAAGCAAAGAAGTTAGGTGGGGGATCAACTGTCCGTAAAAGTCCGATTGGTTCAACTAATAATCAGTGGGGGATGAACAAAAACCCCACTGATTAAAGTTTCACTTTATTTTTGTATAATAAATAATTATAATGTGTTTTGTAATAAAAGGT
>NZ_BOQB01000105.1 GCF_018332475.1 Bacillus sanguinis
ACTTGAACCATCTTAATTTTAATAATATGTATTGGACTCCCATCCAATTATTATTTTACCATGTTAAGTTGTTTTTGTTTATTGAGAAATACAATAATTTACTTGTGCTGGTTGTCTGTATGAGGTCTTTTTGTAGTCCATGCAGCGATTAACAAAAGAACAATAGCCGCGATAACACCTAAAAGTCCTTGCTTGAGCCACATAGATAATGCGGCATTTGAGCCAATGGCTAGAAACATAAGCATTACTGTGTATTTATTAAATCTCATTATAAGCAACCTCCTAATGGGACTACGCATAGGTAGAAAAGTATATATACTTCTCTACCTATCTTAATGTTACTTAATAAATGCTTGTTTTCATTATATATACAAAGAAATGAAACCGGCTATAACAACCAATGGCAGGATTACTGCGAGTATATTTTTTAGAGGGACACGTTTGTCTGGGACACCGGGGTGGATAACAAATGCAAGTAAAACAATTGCTCCAATAATACCTAAAATTGTCTGAATGATCATCATCCTCCTAAGGAATATTATTATCAAAATTATATCACATTCAAACGCTTACAAAGTAAATATCTTACAATTAAACCCGGATGTCGAAATCCAAAAAATCCCCTCAAAGCATCAGCTTTAAGGGGATTCATCCTATCATCTTCTCTCTTCATACAATCGATTTGCTTTATACGAACAAACTAAATACATAACAATTGCAGTAGGGATAAACAACCATGCAAAGCCTCTCATCAATGCTAATGGTGTTTCAAATAAGAATGACCATAGAAATGATACACCTTGCTTATCCCATAGTCCTGGCGTAAAATATAGTTCTTTCGGATTTGCAAGTGCTCCTAAATGAATCGTGTCATTAAACATAAATAGGATTAATATCGGAATAGAGCACATAGCTAATTCTAAAAATGTTTTAGATAGGCGTTTGTACTTCCCTGCTCGTGACATTTGATCTGAGAAAATGTCATCTTCACTTTCCTCATTTACCTTTTTAAAATAGTACGTACCTGACCACCGATTACCAGCTATATGCTCCCAACCGCTATCTTCAAAGAATGTGCAGTAATTCATAAATTCACTTTTTCTACTAAATACTCTATGGTCTATTCTAATCGTCGCATCTTCCGGCTCTGTATATCTAAATGTATAACCAAATGTAGTGCTTTCTAGTTGATAACCTTTCCAAGCCATCTCTTCTAACCATTTTTCCTCTTTCTCAAAGTCTAAAAAGAATTTCAATCTCCACATCATCGTTTCCCCCTAACTATACGTGTAATAAACTCTTTGTAACCGCAATAATGTGCTGCATTCTCATAAAGTCTAAGTGCAATACTTCTTTCCCGCGTTCCGTAATGACATACACTTTTCTTCGTTTATCTTCACTTTTTACCGATTCAATTAACCCCTGTTTTAATAAATTTTCAACCGCACCATACAATGTACCCGCTGCGATTTTCACTTGATGATTACTCAGTTCCTCCACCTTTTGCATAATTAAATAACCATGTGCTGGCTCTAATAAAGCTAAAAGAACGTAATACGTTGTTTCCGTTAATGGTAAATTTTTATCTCTATTCATAAAGACCTCCAATGTAACGATGAATATATAGCTAAACTATATAGTTAAACTGTATAGTTTGATTTTATACAGTTGGACTGTATATGTCAAATACAGAAATAACTTCATTACCCATAACAAAAACGCTACCTTTTTAAAAAGATAGCGTTTTTGTATTACCCTTGCTTATTCTTTGCCTTCATTTGCTCTTCATAAACAAACTTTGCGGTCATAAAATCGTTAGGAAAATCTCCCAACGCTTTCTTCATCACGTTCAATTCTTCTTGTGATTTGATCTCTACTCCGTTTAAGAAATCAAATGCTTTTGATTGTTCATCCGTAACAAAGTTTTGCGTCATATAATCATCTTGGAAGTCTTGCTTCGCTTTTTCTTTCACTTTGTTCATTGCATCTGTTTTATTTATACTTTTCACAGGATTTGCAAATGCGCCTGTAGGCTGTTCTTGTTTAGGCTCTTCTTTCGTTTCTGGCTGTGGAACCGGTGCTGGTTGTTGCTTCGGTTGTTCTTGTTGAACTGGTTGTTGTACTACTTGTTGCTCTTTTTTCGCTAATTCATCTTTTAACTTCTTAACTTGCGCATCAAGAGATTTATTTTCAGTTTCTAATACACTCTTATCACTTTTTAACTTTTCCATTTCTTCAAAATGCTCATCTACTACTTTATTGTATTCTTTCTCAGTGTACATTTTTTCACTAGTTGATGTAGTTTTTCCCTTCGTCATAACTACATTAATAATTACAAGTAACACTATAATTCCTATTAACGTAGCGACAATCTTCTTTTTTTTCATTATTAATCCTCCAAAATGTAAAATTACCAAAATCATCATAACAGATACCTTTATGTTCTTTTGTCACATTATGTCGAACTAAAATAATAAAAAAAGCATCTGAAACAGATGCTTTTTCTCATTCTCCCTACATAAACGTAATCGTCACTAAAGAATATCCTTCTTTCGCATTATACGGCTCAGCTTTATAAGAAACACGGCTTGCTCCTTGCGGATAACCGATTTCTCCAATTACTTTTTTTACATCTTGCAATGCGCCATCCATTGATTGTTTATAAAGGATTTCAATCTTTGGTGACTTTTCGTTATAACGTTGCTGCATTTTATTTTTGAATTCATTATAGTTGTTTGCAATATATTCATTTCCTAAATAGTTTAACTTTGTATCTTTTAATATTTGCTGATATGCAGGGGTCTTCGTACCACCTGCCGCAATTTTATTTGTTAATGTACTATAATAATTTGTTGTAGCTTGCGGATAATCCCCGCGGTTCCACTCATGATTTCTTGCGATTTGCTCATCAGATAAGTTGAAATAAGAATACGTTACGCGGCCTTGTTCATCTGGCACCGGATCATCGAATGTTGTATCAAGGTGATACCATTTGTTTTCGATTTTAACTAAATTCCAAGCATGAGGCTGACCGTCTCCAGTTCCTACTACAAAATGATTCTCAATTCCAGCTTCTTTTAATAATTGATAGGTTAATAGTGCATAACCTTGGCAAACCGCAGAACGATTTACAAGTGCTTCATATGCTGTGTAAGCTTTATAAGACGTATCATAAGAAACGTGTTTTACGACATAATCATGAATCGCCTTCACCTTTTCGTGATCATCCATTCCAACTTGCGTAATAGAAGAAACGATTGCCTTCGCTTGCTTCATTACATATTCTGTTTGTTCCTTCGTTTCACGGTATGTAATCTTTAACGTAAATGTATAATTTCCAGGTGACCCATTAAGTCCATATGAAACATTCGATCTATTATAATTCGTATACTCATTTTTACTTGCCACTTCTTTATAGGCGTTGAAAAGTGTATTCATCACTTCTTTTGTATTACTGTTTGTTGTTTTATACGGCAATGTAATATTCGTTTCATACGCATTAATACGCTTCTGCACTTCATCTTTAAAGGCTGCTAATAATGCCGCATCTCCTGTATCTTGCACCGCAACCGCAGGCTTTTTATATTGCAAAGCATTATATAAAAACTGTGCATACTGTTCACGCGTTACCGTTTTAGCAGGTTCAAATTTCCCGTCGCCTGTCCCAGATGCAATCCCGTTTGACTGCACCGCACTAATTGCACCTTCTGCCCAAAAACCATTCGGAACATCATTAAATGTATGCTTTTGCTTAGCTGAAACTTGAAAAGCATTTTTAATAATTTGCGCCATTTCTGCACG
>NZ_BOQB01000106.1 GCF_018332475.1 Bacillus sanguinis
TATAGAGATATACGTTTATATTGGGAATATTTATCATTGCTTTTTATTGTGATTTTGTAAATAATAAGCTATAAAATTCTAAAAATCTATATATAAAGGAATAAAGGTGAAAAAATGTATTTTTTACAAAATTTAAAAGTGAAATATAAATTATTATCGCTTATTTCATTAGCAGTTTTGAGCATGGTAATTATGAGCGGCGTAGCAATTAATTCTATTAATAAGATTAAGCATGATACAGAGGTTGTAGTCGATGATTATCAATATTCTGCAATTTTACTAGAAGGAATGCTTCGTACACAAAATTCACTAGAATATAACTTGCTAGAATTAATTACAGCGTCACAAAATGAGGGGACAAATAAAGAAGGTATTATTGGTAATATTGAAAAGGATCTTAAAAAATATGAGTCTTTATTAAAAGAATATGATGATGGCTTTAATTTAAGTAAGCAAGAGGATGAACTGTTTCAGAAGATGAAGAAATTTTTACCAAGTTATATAGATGCATATAAAAATTTGTTTGAAAAAGCGAAGGTAACAAACGAGCCACAAATGGTAAACGAATTTCAGAAGGAATTAAAACCGAAGGGGGTAGAGTTAGCTGGATATGCGGTAGATCTAGAATCGTATGTTTCAAACTTAGCTGATCAAGTATTTAAAGATTCTCAAAAAATGATAGATCGATCTGTTTTCACTTTTATCATTCTTGTAGTAGTTACTACAATCATTATATGCATAGTAAGTTATATTATTGGTAAGCTTATAGTTGCTCCTTTACAAACTGTTAGTCGTATGATGGAAAGAGCAAAAAATGGGGATTTAACTGTACATGGTGAGTACAATGCTAAAGATGAATTAGGTGTATTAGTAAGTGATTTTAATGAAATGATTACAGGGTTAAGAACAAATATGAAAGAAGTAGATAATAATATTCAGCTTTTATTCCAACATGCAGACGGAGTGGTATCTGCATCAGAAGTATCTAACGGTGCGGCGAAGAAAATAACGATGGATATTGAAGAAGTTGCAAATGGTGCAGAGAGTCAAATGCAAGCAATGGAACAAACTGCAGGTGCGATGGAAGAGTTGACACAAGGAATGCAGAGTATAGTGAATACATCATCATCTGTAAATGAATTGTCTGCTCAATCAGCATTAGATGCAGAGAGTGGTAATAAGTTAATGAAACAAATGATTCAACAGATGAATATAATCCAAAATTCAGTACATAGCGGTGTTAAACAAGTAGAGACTATGAAAGAACAATCAGAAGAAATTGTTAAAATCATTGATGTTATGCAAGGTATTGCCTCTCAGATTAACTTATTAGCATTAAATGCCGCAATTGAGGCTGCCCGTGCTGGGGAAAGTGGTAGAGGGTTTGCAATCGTGGCAGATGAAGTGCGGAAATTAGCGGAGCAATCTAGTAATTCTGCAAAACAAATTGAGAAGCTTATTACTCAAGTTATGGGAACAACGAGCAATACCGTAGATATGATGGGGAAAGTAGATAATGAGGTACAGGCAGGTACACAAGTAGTAATACATACAGAAAAAGTATTTGGAAAAATTACAGAAAAAGTACAGCAAGTATCTGAGCAAATTCAAACGGTATCTATGTCTACAGATGAAATTGCAGCGAGCAGTGAGGAGATTTCGGCTTCTGCAGAAGACATAGCTCAAATTTCCCAAAGATCATCTGACCGAACTGATAGGGTAAAAGAGTCTATTCAACAACAAGAAAAATCTGTTCAAGAGATTTCGGTTTCAATTGAACATATGCATAACGCAGCAGGAGAATTAAAACAAATAGTTGCCCAGTTTACTCTTCAAAAGTAGTAGTATATTTAAGTTTTAACATAGAGAAATTCCTCTCAATAATAAAAAATCATCCTATATAAAAAAGGATGATTTTTTTATGGGAATTTTGTGCAGCTGTCACTTGTTATATTCTAATTTTTTACAATTTTCCGATTGTAATATATAATAATACGTAATGTTTTGGAGATTTCTCATTTGTAAAAGATAGGTTATAGGAGGAGAGAAAGGGTGTTCAATAAAAAATCAATGCCGGCTATAAAAATGATCCTTTCGATGTCTATTTTCGGATCAATTGGATTTTTTTCTGTTCAAACAGGTTTACCGTCTTTTGAATTAGTATTCGTTCGTTGCATTTGTGCGACTATATTTTTAGCATTATGTTGGCTCGTAACAGGACAGTATAAAAATGAGAAATGGAATAAAAAAGAAGTAATGCAAATATTAGCATGCGGTGTATTTCTCGTTTTTAACTGGGTATTTCTATTTAAAGCGTTTGAAGTGATGTCGATTACAATTGCGATTTCAGTTTATCATCTTGCACCTATTATCGTATTAATGATTGGTAGTATTGTATTTAAAGAGAGACTTACAGTATTTGCGGTTATGTCCATTGTCATTTGTTTTATCGGTACCGTTTTAGTAGCTGGAGTAGATGGAAGTCTATCGCTTGAAAAACTGATGTCATCTGGAATGGTATGGGCACTTCTCGCAGCTGTATTTTATGCTTTTACCACTTTATTAGGAAAAGGAATTCAGCATACGAGTGCATATGCGATGACATTTTTACAAACGTTTTTAGGCATATTTTTATTGCTACCATTCGTAGATTTTGGCAAGTTTCAAGGGTTAACAGAGATGAACTGGATGATGATCACAGCGACAGGGCTTATACATACGGGATTTGTATATTACTTATTTTTTGACAGTTTAAGAGATTTATCGACGAGGTTAATTTCGGTATTAGTGTTTTTAGATCCTGCGGTTGCAATACTATTAGATACAGTCTTTACCGGCTTTAGACCGACTAGTATGCAAGTAGTAGGAATTGTTCTTATATTTGTAGGGATGGCATTTACTTTTCGAAAAACGAAGGAAGAAAAAACAGTGATAAAAGAAAATTTACATTCTGAATTTTAAGTATTTTCATCTGCATTCCATTGATAATTTCATTATTTTTTGTAAAATATAAGGGGTAGGAAAATAAAGGGAAAAGAAGGTGGGAGAGATGAAGAAGCTAGTAAAGCTCGCAACATCGTTAGCTTTAATGGGAGGAATATTTGTAAGTGCAAATGGTGTGTCTGCAAATGCAGATGTTATCCAAAAATCTGATCAGATGATAGAGTTTGATGATGTAACAATAGATCATTGGGCGTGTGATGATATTAAATATTTAGTATATCATCGAATGATGTTTGGATATGGAAATGGTAAGTTTGGTGTAGAAGATCATATAACACGTGAACAAGCGGCGGCAGTATTACATCGCGCACTTCATGTAAGAGGAACTGCAACTGTTGGGAATCCATATGGAGATATTAGTGTGAAATCAACCATGTTCTCTTACGAAATTTTACACTTAACACAGCTTGGTATTTTTAAAGGAGACGAAAATGGAAATTTCCGTCCGAAGGCAACACTGACTCGTGCAGAGTTATCACAAATTTTAATGAAAGCGTATGAGTTGAAAACAAAGCGCCCGCATACATTTACAGATATACCAAAAAACCATTGGGCAAGAGATGCAATTAGCGCATTACAGTCTAATAAAGTGGTGGTTGGAACGGGAGATGGTAAGTTCGAGCCTGAAATGCTCGTTACACGCGGGCAATTTGCGACGTTTTTAAAACGATCAATCGATAATTCTCCAGGGAAAATGGAATAGAGAAAGAGAAAGCTCATAATGTGTAGAAGAGGTATCTTCCGCTCATTATGAGCTTTTATTAATAGAGAGGTTAATATTGTCGTATGTTGTAGTTAAGTTGATATAATTGCATTTTTTGTCTAGATGATGAACTTTTAAAATGTGAAGGATTTCTTTTAAAAAAAGTAGAATATTTATATTATAGAAACACCTTTACATGAATACAGGAAAGAAAATGGATTTGCGTACAATTCGGTATAAAGGTTGAAATTGAGAGCGAATTGGCTCTCCTTTAGTAGTGATTTTCACAATAATAGATTTTTTAAATGTAATATATTGCATAATGGGTGTGAAGGCAACATATGTAATATTGGAAAGGATTTCAGTCTATTATTTTCCGTTTTTTCAAATGGAGATAAAGGGGAGAGGGCAATGAAAAAGAACATGTTACGTATAATGGCAACGGTAACTATTATGGGCGGCTTGTTTGTAAGTACAAATGTTCCAAACGTAAAAGCAGAAGAATATCCAGAAATGATTGTGTTTGATGATGTTCCAGTAAATTACTGGGCATATGACGATATAATGGACGTTGTATACAATAAAGTAATGCTAGGTTATGGAAATGGTAAGTTTGGTGTGGGAGATAATGTAACACGAGAACAAGTAGCAGCGGTACTTTATCGTACATTGAATTTGAAAAAAGAAGGACCTTTAAAAAATCCATACAAAGATATTTCTGAGAGGGCAACAATGTTTTTAGATGAAATTTTAGTATTAACAGAGCATGGTATTTTTAGAGGGGACGAAAAAGGAAACTTTAGACCAGCTGCACCAGTAACACGTGCAGAAATGGCGCAAATTCTTACGAGGGCATTTACATTTGAGGTGAAGAAGAACCATACATTTAAAGATGTACCAAATAATCATTGGGCAAAAAATGCGATTAGTGCATTGCAGTCTAATCATGTCATAGTAGGAACAGGAAATGGGAAATTTGAACCGAATAAAGTTGTAACACGCGAGCAATATGCAACGTTTTTAAATAGAGCTGTTATTAATTTTAATTTGAAGGATGAAGACTATTAAAGTTAAAACATAAAAACTATTTAACTTAATAGTAGATTATAAGTAATATATAAATATAATGAATGAAAGGGAGGGATGTGATTTTTTACATTCCTCCTTTTTATTTTTAATCTATATAATGTGTTTTTATACTTCTATTTATAGTGGAGTAATCATTTGAAATAATCGTGTTTTTACGGATAGTCGATCTTTAATCGACCCCGCGTATCTCCGTTTTCTTTGGGTGGGGATGTTATTGCCCTCAAATAGTGGGAGAAAGAAAAATAAGCGTGAAAAGTGACCGGTTATATACTTATTTTATACGACAAAAAATATGTTGTATCACCTTGATTATCAATGAAGTGTAAAGGGAAGTAAGTGAATTATGATTCACAATTTGGACAATATTTATATGAATAAATGTATTGTTACTCTTTTGCTAATTCTTTATATTAGAAAAAAATAAGCTTTGATTAGGGAGAGAGTACTTTGAAGAAAAAAATTCTAAAAGTAGCAACAGCTTTAACAATTATGGGTGGAGTAGCATTTAGTGCTGAAGGGACTACAGCAAAAGCTGAAGTAGCTGCAAAGCCACAACAAGCAAGTCAAGCTATCTTTAAAGATGTACCAGCAGGACATTGGTCTTATGAGGCAATTCAAACTTTAGCAGAACAAGAAATTATGCTTGGTTACGGAAACGGGATGTTTGGTTTTGGACATAATGTAACTCGTGAACAAGTAGCAGCTTTAATTTATCGTGCACTTGATCTTGATGAAGAATTTGGTGAAGATGAGGAACTAGAAAGTCCATATAATGACATTGTTGATGATAACTCAACGATGTTTCCGTTCGAAGTATTAGCAGTAACAGAATTCGGTATCTTTACAGGTGACGAGAAAGGGAACTTCAGACCAAAAGATACGTTAACACGTGCAGAAATGGCGCAAGTTCTTACGAGAGCATTTGGATTAAAGGTACAAGGACCAGCAGGATTTAAAGATGTACCAAAGGGACATTGGGCAGAAAATGCGATTAATGCAGTAGGTTCAAATGGTATTTCAATAGGAGATGGGGAGGGTAACTTCGCTCCGAACATGGAAGTAACGCGTGAACAATATGCGCAGTTCTTATTTAGAGCGCTTTAATAAAAAAAGGACCAGTGTTGTATAACACTGGTCCTTTTTTTGTGTGTAATGCGGGTGAAAGAATACAGTTTTATAAAAAAACGATTAAATTTTCAAAAAAAACTTCCTTTTCTGAAGATTTGTTATATAATATAAAACATAAAATCAAATCTGTTATAAAACAGTTTAAGAAGGGGATGCTAATATGTCGACGCAAACTTCACGGGTTACATTGCCCGGAGAAATGTTGCCAGCGTACAACGAAATATTGACACCTGAGGCGCTTATTTTTTTAAAGAAACTACATGAAAATTTCAATGAGCGCCGCATAGAACTTTTACAAAAGCGTGCGGAGAAACAAAAGAGAATTGATACAGGAGAGTTTCCAAAGTTTTTAGAAGAAACAAAGCACATACGTGAAGCGGATTGGACAATTGCCAAATTGCCAAAAGATTTAGAGGATCGCCGCGTAGAAATTACTGGACCAGTAGATAGAAAGATGGTTATTAATGCTTTAAATTCAGGAGCACATCTTTTTATGGCAGATTTTGAAGATTCGAATTCACCAACTTGGGAAAATGCGATTGAAGGACAAATAAACTTACGAGATGCTGTGCAGGGAACGATTTCACATAAAAATGAAAACGGAAAAGAATATCGTTTAAATAGTAAAACAGCAGTATTAATTGTGCGTCCAAGAGGATGGCATTTAGAAGAAAAACATATGCAAGTTGATGGGAAAAATATGTCTGGTAGCTTAGTAGATTTCGGACTTTATTTTTTCCATAATGCGAAAGCTCTTTTAGCAAAAGGAAGCGGTCCATACTTTTACTTACCTAAAATGGAAAGCTATTTAGAAGCAAGGTTATGGAATGATGTTTTCGTATTTGCTCAAAAATATATCGGTATTCCAAACGGAACGATTAAAGCAACGGTATTACTGGAAACGATTCACGCTTCGTTTGAAATGGATGAAATTTTGTATGAGCTTAAAGATCATTCTGCTGGATTAAATTGCGGAAGATGGGATTATATTTTTAGTTTTCTAAAGGGTTTCCGTAATCATAATGAATTTTTACTTCCAGATAGAGCGCAAGTTACGATGACGGCGCCGTTTATGCGCGCGTATTCTTTGAAAGTAATTCAAACGTGTCACCGTCGTAATGCGCCAGCCATTGGGGGAATGGCAGCACAAATTCCGATTAAAAACAATCCAGAAGCGAATGAAGCAGCTTTTGAAAAAGTGCGTGCAGATAAAGAGCGCGAAGCTTTAGACGGTCATGACGGGACTTGGGTTGCCCACCCGGGACTTGTACCAGTTGCGATGGAAGTATTTAATCACATTATGAAAACACCGAATCAAATTTTTAGAAAACGTGAAGAAATACATGTTACAGAAAAGGAGTTATTAGAAGTACCAGTGGGAACGATTACAGAAGAGGGACTTCGTCTGAATATTAGCGTAGGTATTCAATATATCGCATCTTGGTTAAGCGGACGGGGAGCGGCACCAATTTATAACTTAATGGAAGATGCGGCAACAGCGGAAATTTCTAGGGCACAAGTATGGCAATGGATTCGTCATGAAGGCGGAAAGCTACATGACGGTCGTAATATTACGCTTGAATTGATGGAAGAGTTAAAAGAAGAAGAGCTAGCAAAAATAGAAAGAGAGATTGGTAAAGAAGCCTTTAAGAAAGGGAGATTTCAAGAGGCGACAACGTTGTTTACAAATCTCGTTCGGAATGATGAATTCGTACCATTTTTAACATTACCGGGTTATGAAATTTTATAAAAAATGAAAAGGGGATGGAACATATGAAAAACGAAAGAATCGAGAAATTACAAGAGAGCTGGGAATTAGATACGCGCTGGAAAGGGATCACACGTCCATATTCGGCAGAAGATGTAATTCGTCTGCGCGGATCAATTGATATTGAACATACGTTAGCACGCCGCGGTGCTGAAAAGCTTTGGTCATCGCTTCATACGGAAGATTACATTAACGCACTTGGCGCATTAACAGGGAACCAAGCGATGCAACAAGTGAAAGCTGGGCTAAAAGCAATTTATTTAAGTGGATGGCAAGTAGCAGCTGATGCGAATCTTTCTGGACATATGTATCCAGACCAAAGTTTATATCCAGCGAATAGCGTACCTGCTGTAGTAAAACGAATTAATCAAACGCTTCAACGTGCCGATCAAATTCAGCATATGGAAGGAAGCGATGATACAGATTATTTTGTACCGATTGTAGCAGATGCAGAAGCTGGATTTGGCGGACAATTAAACGTATTTGAACTGATGAAAGGTATGATTGAAGCAGGTGCATCTGGAGTGCATTTTGAAGATCAATTATCTTCAGAGAAAAAATGCGGTCATTTAGGCGGAAAGGTATTACTACCGACGCAAACAGCGGTACGTAATTTAATTTCGGCACGCCTTGCTGCTGACGTAATGGGAGTGCCGACAATTATTGTTGCAAGAACAGATGCGGATGCAGCTGATTTAATTACGAGTGATATCGATCCTGTTGATAAAGCGTTTATTACAGGGGATAGAACACCGGAAGGATTCTACCGTACGAAAGCAGGTCTTGACCAAGCAATTGCACGTGGTTTAGCATATGCTCCTTATGCAGACCTCGTTTGGTGCGAAACGTCTGAACCAAATTTAGAAGATGCAAAACGATTTGCGGACGCAATTCATAAAGAGCATCCAGGGAAATTGCTAGCATACAACTGTTCACCTTCATTCAACTGGAAACAAAAACTAGATGAGAAAACAATTGCGAGCTTCCAAAAAGAAATCGCATCTTACGGTTATAAGTTCCAGTTCGTAACACTAGCTGGATTCCACTCATTAAACTACGGCATGTTTGAATTAGCGCGTGGCTATAAAGAGCGCGGCATGGCAGCGTACTCTGAACTACAACAAGCAGAGTTCGCAGCGGAAAAACATGGCTACTCTGCAACTCGTCACCAACGCGAAGTAGGAACAGGTTACTTTGATGAAGTAGCACAAGTTATTACAGGCGGTACATCATCAACGACAGCGCTAAAAGGATCTACAGAAGAAGCACAATTTACGAAATAACAGGAAGGGGCCCCTTTTTGAAGGGTGCCCCTTGTTATTTTCAGAACGATTCGACAAAGGATATCGACTTACCGACAAAAAAGATAATATGATTAAATCCACTCAGCTCTATGCTTACGAATAAACTCCATATCTTTTTCATAATGCTCTAAATGTCCCTCATCAATCATTCTTTGGAAATTTACGTCGCCTTCTTGTGCTTTTCTTTTCATATATGTACATAAAGCTTCTAATCGTAGTAACACCATTCCTAAGTAATCTTCTTCCATACTTTTACCGTAGGACTGGACAAACAATTTCACTCTTTCTTTCGTGCGATCAGCATGTTGTGCCGATTCATAATGAACTGCCTCACCCGATTCTGTATAATACACTCTACTTAAAGGGACACAAGTATAAAGCGTATAAGCGATATCCCAAATTCTTGGACCAGGAGCAGCAACATCGAAATCAATAATGCCTACTGGTTTTTCTTGATTAAAAATAATGTTATATATAGCAAAATCATTGTGGCATACAACCTCAATGTCATTAGGAGTACCATCCATCGGTTTCCATTCATTTAATAACGGAAAATCACTTACCGCATCATGATAAAGGCGGAGCATCTTTGCTATTTCTTTTAACACATCATTAGATCGCATATATTTTTTCAAAGGATAATTCCCAGCTTCTCCTTCAATAAAAGATAAAATCTCTCTATCTTTTTCATCTACACCTAAAAACTTTGGAGCATGATGAAACCCTTTGTTTTCTAAGTGCTGTAATAATGTATGAAATTTTGCACTGCCTGGCTTTAATTCTCGCCGAACAGTATTTTCAGAACGATACACATTTGATACATTGCCCCCTGTAAGCTTTTCTTCGTTAGTGTAGTTTGACATATAATCCCCTCCAATATAATTATATTGTAACACTTCAGAACAAGGGATATAATCGCATTCAAATGATGTGTATGTTCATTTTAAAATGAAATCCGCATATGTTAAAATCAAATATTTACGAATGTACAATCAATTTAATTTGTCAGTTATTTTCAAAAAAGATTGTACATTTTATTTTAATGTGCTATGATAGTCCCAGTTGAATAGTTAAATTAAGCAATCCATATGTTATCAAGTGCTGAAAACGAACGAGAAAAAGTATGTGAGAACTAGTTTATGTTTCGTATTTGATAATGTGTGGATTCTTTTTTTAGACAGGAAGACTAAAAAAATAAAATTTTGTATTTTCTTAGGAGGAAATAATCATGGCAGTAACAGGACAAGTAAAATGGTTTAACAACGAAAAAGGCTTCGGTTTCATCGAAGTTCCAGGCGAAAACGATGTATTCGTACATTTCTCTGCAATCGAAACTGAAGGTTTCAAATCTTTAGAAGAAGGTCAAAAAGTTAGCTTCGAAATCGAAGAAGGTAACCGTGGACCTCAAGCTAAAAACGTAATCAAACTATAATTTTATAGTTTATTATGGAAAAAAGGGATGGCTGCTGCCATCCCTTTTTTTGTTATTGTAATATACGAGCGCAATAATTATATGGGGGAGAATATATATGATGGAAAAGTATACAAATGAAGTAATATTGGATGTTCGTAGAGGTAACGAAGATTTACACAATACGATTGAAGAGATAAAAGCGTATGCGAAAATGTATGAACATGATAAAGTGACGTTAATTGATTTGAAGAAATCTCATTCTCTTGTTTTAGATGAAGAGCGATATATAGTTCTATTACAAATTGAAAGAGATACAGAAAATCTTGGAAGAAAATATGAATATGAAGAAGAAAAAATAGTCGGTTTTTTTGAGGACGAAGAAGAGTAAAAGGCTTTCCGGTATGGAAGGCCTTTTACTCTTCTTTTTCGATCTTTTTCTTTTCGCGTTTTTTACATTCAGGGCATTTCGATTTTCGAAAAGGCTTTGTGAAGAATAGTAGAATGAAAAATAGCCCGAATATAATGCTGGATGAGTTTTTCACGATCACAATGCTGCTATTTTTCATTTGAATCGTTGGTTGCATTTCTTTTTCTTCCATGGTGGACCTCCATATATTGGATTTTTCTTTTAATTATAGCAAAGTTAATTGTCGTAATGATGAAAAATGAGGAAGCAGTTGTAAATATTTATAGGTAGTATAAGTGGATTTTGTATCATTTTAAATTATTAAATCATTATATAACTATTTAGTAATTTAAAAGATGTTTGATAAATGATAAAGTATTGTAAAAAAGAGGAATCTGTAAACCATTTCCTTTTCATAGATGCTAAAATTATATATGCAGCTGCTAATATAAATGGAAAAAAGGAGACAGTAGAATATGGAAAGTAAAGTAGAACGTTATGTCGAAAACTATGTGGTAAATAAAAATACAATGGCCTTACTTCCTGTTATTCTAAGTGAAAAGAAAATAGTTACACGAGTTGTTGAGATGGAAGATTCTTTTTTCGTATTTCAAAAGCCACTAGATATTATAGAAAGAAGTTGCCGCAAGCACGGCTCTAGTTTCTTAGGCAGAAAAGAAGGAACGAAAGAGTTAACTCATATTACACATAAAGCACCGATTGCGATTAGTCCAACAGATCAACTTTATTTTTTCCCTACTTATTCTTACTCTAGAAAAGAGTGCGCTTGGTTGTCTCATTTTTATATTGAAAGTAATAAAGAGTTAAAAGATGGAAATGTCATTGTTAGATTTATAAATGGCCTTGCTGTGAAATTAGAAATATCAAAAAGTAGTTTTGAAAATCAACAAAATCGTACAGCGAAATTGCGTACTGAATATGAAGATCGTAGAAAAAAACAAGGAAATCCTTCCTTCAAATTAATTGATAAAAAAGAGGAATCTAGATTAAAACCAGCATATGAGAAAGTGTATTTTGTTAAGGAAGGCGAAATGTGAAAGGATGGGGGAATCCCCATCTTTTTTTTTTTGTCAGTTTTTGTTGGTAAGTCGATATATTCAGAAAATCGCCGATGTAATTTCAGTTACCGAGGAATTTGCCATCAGAACAAAAGGACCACTTCCAAAATCGCAAAACGTCTTGTCGAATATTGATAGATTATCATAGCATAATAAGGAAGGAATTCTCATGAAAGATATGGAAACTTAATAATTACATCTCCATATGTCGTATCTACCATTTCCTCTTTCATATAGGCAATGATACAGTAGAGGTAGTACTTAGAGTAAAGGGGTAAAGTGTAGAATGGATTTTCAGACAATCAAAGAGTATTTTTCACCAGAAAATATGGATCATATTGTTGAAAGCTATAAAGCGTTCGGACCACTTCTTGGTATTGGTTTACCGATGATAGAAGCGTTGATTCCGGCATTGCCGCTCATCGTATTTGTATTGGCAAATGCTGTTGCATTTGGATTTTGGCTCGGTTTTCTTTATTCTTGGCTTGGATCAGTAATGGGTGCCTTACTTGTCTTTTTCATAATCCGCCATTTTGGCCGAAGTCGTTTCTTTTCTTTTGTAAATAAGCATGAGAGAGTACGAAAGGCAATGGGATGGATTGAAAGGAAAGGGTTTGCGCCGATTTTCGTCATATTTTGTTTTCCGTTTACACCATCTGCGCTTATAAATGTTGTCGCTGGTTTATCTCGCATTAGTGTAAAACAGTTTGGCCTTGCGCTCGCGTTCGGAAAGCTTGTGATGATTTTTATTTTAACGTATATCGGTCATGATTTAATGTCATTTATTCATAATCCGGTGAAATCAGTCATTGTAGCAATTGGTATTTTTATTTTATGGTATGTCGGTAAGAAAATCGAAGTAAAGTTAGAACTACAGTAAGAATAGTCTTCTTTATAAATGCAGGCTTCATTATTAAAGGATAAGGGGAGAAGCGGATGAAGAAAACTTTGAAAAAAGAAGGCATAGAGTGGATACGAACAATTTTAATTGGTGTATTATTAGCTGTATTTTTTCGAACGTTTTTCTTTTCAACGTACGTTGTAGAGGGGAAATCAATGATGCCGACATTGCAAGATGGCAATATGCTCGTTGTAAATAAGGTGAGTTATCAAGTAGGGGACTTGAACAGGTTTGATGTTGTTGTGTTTCATGCGAATAAAAAAGAGGACTACGTAAAACGAATTATCGGTTTACCCGGAGATCAAATTGAATATAAGCATGATAAATTATATATAAACGGACAATTCGTGGATGAACCTTATTTAGAAACGTATAAGAAAGAGATAAATGGACGACAACTAACAGGTGATTTTAAACTAGAAGAGTTAACGAAAGAAAAATCGGTGCCACCTGGATATATTTTTGTAGTGGGCGATAACCGCCTTGGGAGCTGGGATAGTAGACACTTTGGATTTGTAAAAGCTGATACAGTTGTCGGTAAAGTTGATTTACGATATTGGCCAATTCAAGAGGTGCAAACTAATTTTTCAAAAGGTTGATATAATAGGTAGAAGTATAGAAAAAGACAAACTACGCCGTTTGTCTTTTTTCGTGTCCTATAATACAATTATAGTAGCAAACTAACGTTCGTTATGTAAGTGAAAGGTGGGGTTACATGTCACTTCGATTTGTGATTGGTAGAGCGGGAAGTGGAAAAAGTACACTTTGTTTACACGAAGTGCAAGAAGAGTTAAAGCAGCGTCCAAGAGGGGAAACAATATTATATCTTGTGCCAGAACAGATGACATTCCAAACGCAGCAGGCGTTAATTGGCAGTGAGGATGTTAGAGGTTCTATTCGGGCACAAGTTTTTAGTTTTTCACGATTAGCGTGGAAGGTACTGCAAGAAGTTGGCGGAGCGAGTCGTCTTCACATTGATGAAGCGGGTGTACATATGTTGCTTCGTAAAATTGTAGAGTCTCGCAAAGATGGATTATCAGTGTTCCAAAAAGCAGCGGAGCAAAACGGTTTCTTTGAACATCTTGGTAGTATGATTGCGGAGTTTAAACGTTACAACGTGACGCCATCTAACGTATATGAAATGTGGCAACAATTAGATGCGCATAGTAGCAGTGCCGAGCAAAAGCTATTAGCGAATAAAGTGTACGATTTACAACTACTATATGATGATTTTGAGCGTGCTTTAATCGGAAAATATTTAGATTCAGAAGATTACTTGCAATTACTAGTCGAAAAGCTTCCGCAGTCTGAATATGTAAATGGGGCTGAAATTTATATAGATGGATTTCATTCATTCTCACCGCAAGAACTAGAAATTGTAAGACAGCTTATGATTTGTGGTGCGAGAGTTACAATCACGTTAACACTAGATGAAAAAACGTTAGCGCAGCCGGTAAATGAACTAGATTTATTTTATGAAACGACGTTAACGTATGAAAAAATAAAGCAAGTAGCACGTGAAGAGAAGATAGAAATTGAAAAAACGATTCCACTTATGGAACAACCGCGTTTTCATTCGCAAGCATTAGCGCATTTAGAAACGCATTATGAAGCGCGTCCAAATGAAAAGTTTCACGGAGAAGCAAGTGTAACGATTCATACAGCAGCGAATTTACGAGCTGAAGTAGAAGGTGTTGCCCGTGAAATTCGTAGACTTGTGGCAGATGAAGACTATCGTTACCGAGATATCGCGGTTCTTCTTCGAAACGGGGAAAGTTATTACGATGTGATGCGAACGCTATTTACAGATTATAATATTCCACACTTCATCGATGAAAAACGCCCGATGTCACATCATCCGCTAGTAGAATGCATTCGTTCTGCACTCGAGATTATTAGTGGGAATTGGCGTTATGATGCAGTGTTTCGCTGCGTGAAAACAGAGCTTTTATATCCATTAGACGTAAGAAAAGAAACGATGCGTGAAGAGATGGATGAGTTTGAAAACTACTGTTTAGCGTACGGTGTACAAGGGAAGAGATGGACTTCTGAAGATCCGTGGATGTATCGCCGCTATCGTTCTCTTGACGATACGGACGGGATGATTACAGACAGTGAACGTGAAATGGAAGAGAAAATAAATAGACTACGCGACGTTGTAAGAACGCCAGTTATTCGTATGCAAAAAAGACTGAAGCGTGCGGGAACGGTTATGCAAATGTGCGAAGCTGTTTACTTATTTTTAGAAGAGCTTGACGTTCCGAAAAAACTAGAAGCATTACGTATTCGTGCAGAAGAGAGCGGAGATTTCTTATTTGCAACAGATCATGAACAAGTATGGGAAGAAGTAATGAGTCTTCTTGATACGTTTGTTGAGATGCTTGGCGAAGAGAAAATGTCACTTTCTATGTTCACAGACGTTATGTCGACAGGTCTTGAGGCGCTTCAATTCGCAAACATTCCGCCGTCATTAGACCAAGTGTTGATTGCGAATATTGATCGTTCTAGATTATCAAATGTGAAAGCAACATTTGTCATTGGCGTGAATGAAGGTGTGATTCCAGCAGCACCGATGGATGAAGGTATGCTTTCTGATGAGGAAAGAGATGTTCTTAGCGCTGCAGGTATCGAATTAGCACCAACGACGAGACAAACTTTATTAGAAGAACAGTTCGTTATGTATCAAATGGTAACGAGAGCAACTGAGAAATTATATATTTCATGCCCACTTGCAGATGAAGAAGGGAAGACGTTACTTGCGTCTAGCTTTATTAAGAAAATAAAAAGAATGTTCCCTGATGTGAAAGATACATTTATTACAAATGACGTAAATGATTTATCACGTTCGGAACAAATTTCATACGTAGCAACGCCAGAAGTAACGTTGTCATATGTTATGCAGCAACTTCAAACGTGGAAGCGATATGGATTTGAAGGGAATTTAGATTTTTGGTGGGATGTATATAACTTCTACGTAACTTCAGATGAATGGAAACAAAAAAGTAGCCGCGTATTATCAAGTTTATTCTACCGAAATCGTGCGCAAAAGCTAAGTACAGTTGTAAGTAGAGATTTATATGGAGATAAAATAAAAGGAAGCGTCTCTCGTATGGAACTATTTAACCGTTGCGCATATGCTCATTTCGCGCAGCACGGTTTATCATTAAGAGAGCGTGATATTTTCAAACTGGATGCGCCAGATATCGGTGAATTATTCCATGCAGCGCTGAAGAGAATTGCAGACAGGCTATTACGTGAAAATCGTACTTGGGCGGATTTATCAATAAAAGAGTGTGAGCATCTATCTGCTTTAGTAATAGAAGAAATTGCACCGTTATTACAAAGACAAATTTTATTAAGTTCAAACCGTCATTTCTATTTAAAACAAAAACTACAACAAATCATTTTCCGTACGTCAATCATTCTTCGTGAGCACGCGAAATCAAGTGGTTTCGTACCAGTTGACTTAGAAGTGCCATTCGGTATGGGCGGTACAGGATCGCTTCCGCCGATGGAATTCTCATTACCAAATGGTGTGAAGATGGAAGTAGTTGGCCGTATTGACCGTGTTGATAAGGCAGAAGATGAAAGTGGTACGTTCCTACGTATTATTGACTATAAATCAAGCTCAAAAGCGTTAGACTTAACGGAAGTGTATTACGGATTAGCACTTCAAATGTTAACGTATTTAGATGTTGTTACTTCGAATGCACATACGTGGATGAAAAAAGGCGGCACGGCATCACCGGCTGGTGTACTGTACTTCCATATTCATAACCCAATCGTTGAGATGAAAGGTGACGCATCTGAAGCAGAAATTGAGAAAGAAATTTTAAAGAAATTTAAAATGAAAGGACTCGTGCTAGGCGATGCTGACGTTGTTCGTTTAATGGATAATAAACTTTCAACAGGAAGCTCTGATATTATTTCTGCTGGTCTGAAAAAAGACGGTAGCTTTAGTGCGCGTTCAAGTATTGCAAGTGAACAAGAGTTTAACGTATTGCAAAAATACGTACACCATACGTTTGAAAATATCGGAAAAGACATTACAGAAGGCGTGATCGATATTGCTCCTTACAAAAAAGGGAATAAAGCGGCATGTACGTTCTGTAACTTCAAATCTGTTTGTCAGTTCGATGAATCACTTGAAGATAATCAATTCCGTACGTTAAAAGATATGAAAGACAGCGAAGCGATGGAGAAAATTAGAGAGGAGGTTGGCGGAGAATGATTGAAAATTGGCCTAAAAAACCAGAAGGTAGTCAATGGACAGATGACCAGTGGAAAGCGGTTGTAGCGAACGGACGTGATATTTTAGTCGCAGCAGCAGCTGGATCAGGGAAAACAGCAGTATTAGTTGAACGTATTATTAAAAAGATTATAAGTGAGGAAAATCCAGTCGATGTCGACCGCCTGCTCGTTGTAACATTTACGAATGCAGCGGCGCAAGAGATGAAAAACAGAATTGGGGAAGCGTTAGAAAAAGTATTAATTGATGAGCCAGGCTCTCAGCACGTAAGAAAGCAGCTTAGCTTATTAAATAAAGCTTCTATTTCAACGATCCATTCCTTTTGTTTACAAGTTATTAGAGGATATTATTACATGCTTGATGTTGATCCTCGTTTCCGTATTGCGAATCAAACAGAAAACGAATTATTAAAAGAAGAAGTGTTAGATGACATATTAGAAGCGGAGTATGGAATTGAAGAGAATACGATATTCTTTGAACTCGTTGATCGTTATACGAGTGATCGTAGTGATGATGACTTACAGCGTATGATTTTAGCGCTTCATACAGAATCAAGAGCGCATCCAAATCCGGAAAAATGGCTCGATAAATTAGTGGAAGCATACGATGTGGAAGGAAAGACAATTGAAGATTTAGTGTATGCTTCGTACTTATTAGAAGATGTGAAATTCCAGCTTGAAACAGCGGAACAACATATTCATAAAGCAACCGAACTCGCAATGCTTCCTGATGGCCCGGCGCCTCGCGTTGAAACCTTGCAAGCTGATGCAGCTTTACTTGGAATGTTATCATCAGCAGCTCGTGAGTCATGGACAAGCGTGTATGAAGCGATGCAAAACGTATCATGGCAAACGTTAAAGCGTATTAAGAAAAGTGATTACAACGAGGATGTTGTAAAACAAGTAGACTCTCTTCGTAATAAAGCGAAAGATGAAGTGAAGAAATTACAAGAAGAGTTATTTAGCCGCAAACCTGAAAGTTTCTTACGAGATTTTCAAGATATGCACCCTGTATTAGAAAAGCTCGTTCAACTTGTAAAAGTATTTACAGAGCGTTTCCAAGCGATGAAGCGTGATAAAGGGATGGTTGATTTCACAGATTTAGAGCACTTCTGTTTGCAAATTTTAAGTGAACAAAGTGAAAATGATGAAATGAAGCCATCAGCGGTAGCACTCCAATATCGCAATAAATTTGCTGAAGTACTAGTCGATGAATATCAAGATACGAACTTCGTACAAGAATCTATTATTAAATTCGTAACGAAAGATTCTGAGAGTGAAGGAAACTTGTTCATGGTAGGTGACGTAAAGCAGTCGATTTATCGTTTCCGACTAGCAGAACCAGGCTTATTCCTAGGAAAGTATAAACGCTTCACACAAGAAGGATTAGGCGGCGGCATGAAGATAGACTTAGCGAAAAACTTCCGTAGTCGTCATGAAGTGTTGGCAGGTACGAACTTTATCTTCAAACAAATTATGGGGGAAGAAGTCGGAGAAATCGATTACGATGCTGACGCTGAATTAAAGTTAGGTGCTAGCTATCCAGAAGGTGAGGATGTAGCGGCAGAACTACTATGTATTCAGCAAATGGAAGAAGAAGTGCTTGACGGTGAAGAAGGTGCTGAAGTAGAAAAAGCACAGCTTGAAGCTCGTCTTATGGCACAGCGCATTAAAGCAATGGTTGATTCAGGATATACAGTCTATGATCGCAAAACGAATGAAATGCGACAAGTACAATACCGTGACTTCGTTATTTTACTTCGCTCCATGCCGTGGGCGCCGCAAATTATGGAAGAGTTAAAGCTGCAAGGAATTCCAGTATACGCTGATCTTGCGACTGGTTACTTTGAAGCGACAGAAGTAAATATTATGATGAACGTATTCCGCGTTATTGATAATCCGATGCAAGATATTCCGCTTGCAGCCGTACTTCGTTCACCAATCGTTGGGTTAAATGATGAGGAACTTGCGACGCTTCGTGCTCATGGGAAGAAAGGTTCGTTTTATGAAGTGATGAGCTCATTCTTAAAAGGGGCACCGCTTGAGGAAGAAAAAGAACTACATGATAAATTAGAGTGGTTCTATAACTTACTACAAGGATGGCGTGAATTCGCGCGCCAACAATCACTTTCTGATTTAATTTGGAAAGTGTACGGTGAGACAGGTTATTACGACTTTGTCGGTGGTTTACCAGCCGGAAAGCAAAGGCAAGCAAACTTGCGTGTATTATATGACCGTGCAAGACAATACGAAGCAACATCGTTTAGAGGATTATTCCGCTTCTTACGTTTTATTGAACGTATTTTAGAACGCGGTGATGATATGGGGACGGCGAGAGCTTTAGGTGAACAAGAAGATGTCGTTCGCATTATGACGATTCATAAAAGTAAAGGATTAGAGTTCCCAGTCGTGTTTGTTGCGGGGCTTGGTCGCCGCTTTAATACACAAGACTTAATGAAACGTTTCTTACTGCATAAAGACTTCGGTTTCGGTTCGCAATTTATCGATCCTCGTAAACGTATTAAATATACGACATTATCACAACTAGCAATTAAGCGTAAAATGAAAATGGAATTAATCGCGGAAGAAATGCGCGTATTATACGTAGCGTTAACTCGTGCAAAAGAGAAGTTAATTTTAATCGGAACAGTTAAGGATGCAAATAAGGAAATGGAAAAATGGCTTGATGCAAGAGAGCATAGTGAATGGTTATTACCAGACCACATACGTGCCGGAGCATCTTGTTATTTAGACTGGATTGCCCCTTCATTATATAGACACCGTGATAGTGAAATGCTTCTTGAATTAGGACAAGGAAGCGTTCCAGATGAAATTTATGGGTATGACACTAGCTGGAAAGTAGAAGTTGTTGACGGTAATACGTTACTTGCGCCAGAACCAGTTCAAGAAGAAAAACAAGAATTGTTAGAAGCACTTCGTGAGAAAAAAGCTGTTCCCCTGCAAAGTGAACGAAAAGATGAAGTGTATGACAGATTAATGTGGAAGTACGGATATGAGGAAGCGACATCTCATCGTGCGAAGCAATCTGTTACTGAAATAAAGAGAAATTATCAATCTGAAGAAGGTAGCGATAATGCCTTTATTAAAAAACTACGTGCGCCAATTAAAACGCGTCCTCGTTTTATGGAGAAAAAAGGATTAACGTACGCTGAAAGAGGTACAGCAGTTCATGCTGTCATGCAACATGTTGATTTGAAGAAGCCGATTACAGAAGAAGTGATTCGGGAGCAAATTAGTGGCATGGTTAATAAAGAACTATTAACATTCGAACAAGCCGAAGAAATAGCAATTGAAAAAGTCATTTCATTCTTTGACAGTGACCTAGGTAAAAGAGTATTGGCGGCGAAAAGTGTGGAGCGCGAAGTGCCATTTACGATGATGCTTGCAGCAGAAGAAGCATATCAAGATTGGCAAGGGAAGGGTGGAGAATCAATTCTTGTCCAAGGGGTTATTGACTGCCTGATTGAAGAGGAAGACGGCATCACTTTAATTGACTTTAAAACGGATACGATTGAAGGGAAGTTCCCAGGCGGATTCGATCAGGCAAAACCAATTTTAGAAGATCGATATAAAGTGCAGCTTTCTTTATATGCAAAGGCACTTGAGAAAAGCTTACAACATCCTGTGAAAGAGAAGTGCTTATACTTCTTTGATGGCAATCATGTTGTAAAAATTGAAGAATAGAGGGACTTGAAAATGGCGACGGAAAAAACGTTAAGAACGTGTGAAAAAGGACATGAATACTACAAAAGTAGCGATTGTCCAACTTGCCCAACTTGCGAGAAAGAAAAGAAGCCGAAAACAGGGTTTCTTTCACTTCTTTCATCACCAGCACGAAATGCGCTAGAGCATCATGGAATTCACACGATAGAAGAACTCTCAAAGTATAGTGAAAAAGAAATTTTAAAACTGCACGGTATGGGACCTGCGTCTATGCCAAAGCTTAAAAAGGCTTTGGAGGAGAACGGGTTATCATTTAAATAAAATGAAACAGTAAACAGTGTTTTTTTGATAATCTTGAATGAGATAAAAGAAAAAAAGTAGGAGAATATCTCCTACTTTTTTTACGCTGTTCCGATCTGATCTTGATCGGCCACATCAGAATCAAACGTATTTGTTGCACTAACACCGTTAAACGTATTCACGACAAATCCAACATTGGAAGCTCCGGATCCATTATACGCTTTCGTGTTTTCTTTCGGAGACACATTATAAAAATCCCCTAAATTGAAAGAACCATTACTGTTTTGAACGACGAGATTTCCAACAACAGAAGGCATACCCTCCACCTACTTTACTAAGCTTTTTAATTACTATATGAATTATGGAGCAGAAGGTTCATCCGTAATATATTGGCGGATTTGCATAATACGAGAATTATTAAAACCATAATCAACATTTCCGATTTGAAAGCAACCAGAATTTAAAAGTGATCGTAATTCAACATTGTTTACTTCAATAAAAGGGCATTCATTTACAATGTTTAATTTTACATCTGTCGTTCGCTTTGGGATTGTGACGTGTTCATCTGTAAAGATTTCAAAAGCATCTAAGCGACCTTCGCCCTTTATATAACAAGGAATTTCCCTGTGGACGGCAAGAGCCCTACTTTTTAACTCCATTTGATTTGCGTCTCCAACTTGAAATACGGCAGTAATCCCTAAAGAAATAATAGAGACATTTTGGACAACAGACACATGATGTAACATAATTTCTCAGTCTCCTTAACCTGGAGTAGGAGGGACATCTGTGACCAATGGTACAAATGGTCCCTCTGTAACAGTTTCAAATGGTGTATCAAGAATAGAAGATAAAATGAGGAGATTTGCATCCCCGATTAAAAAGAGTGCGGATGACGATACACCGTTCATTTTAATCTGTCCGACTTTTAATTCACGATTTACAACGTTAACATTCATACATACTTACTCCTTTCGGAAATTGCCCGGTATGTGTTGAATAAAAGATAGGAAAGCTTTGTCGATATCGTGTTTCATTGCTTGAATAATGATATCTCGTAAATAATCTGGATCTGTTGAAATTCCTTCATATGATTGCGCTTGTGTTAAATAATAAGGAAGTCTATGCTCCATCTGTTTTTTTATGTCATCCACCATCATTTGTCGATACATTTCATCGAGCGGCGTTCTCTCTTCTTGTTCAAAATGGAGAATTCGATTATATGCTTCTTCATCTAAGTAACGATGCATTTCTTGAAGGATGCCTTGGTAAAAGTCTGGATTTGTGTCAGTTTCAGGATTGACCTTCAAAGTTTCTGTATCAACTTGAAAATCCTCAATTTGCTGTCCTTTTGCTGAAAACGGATTTAAACCAATATTTAAAGTACCATTTAAGTTTTCTACTTTTAATTGATCGAATTTGTATTCCACTTTTCCTACAGAAGAGGAGGGGCGATTTTTTAATTCGTTAAGCTCTTCTTGTAATAGGCGCACTTGATCTTCTAGGTTCATGATGGCTGCTTGTTGGGTTTGAAGAGCTTGTTGAAGTTGGTGTAAGTAAGTATATATATCTTGATTCATTTGTGAAACCTCCTTTTCAATAGGGAGGGTAAATATATTCCTGCTATATATTTATGACGAGGATGTCTTAAGAAGAACTAGTTGATGGTTTGATAGAAATAATTTGTCCTTTCGCCTGTAAGGGGCGAAGAGGCTCTGTAAATCCGCCAGTATTTGAGAATTTAGATAGAGCTTTAATGCTTCCAGCAGTACCAATTTGGAATACAGAAGAGGTTGTAATGCTATCAATTCTAATGCTGTTAATGATGATGCTTTGGTTTACGTAAAAATTCAATACAATCGCCTCCTCTAAGTTGAACCAATTATCGCTTGGTCAACTACATCTGAATCATTAACAGTTGTTGCGCTTTGATAATTGTAGACAGAAACGTTATCTCCAACATTAAAAGAGCCGGCCCCCGCAAAAGCACGTGAATAACTAATAGGCCTAATCGCAAATACATCTCCAATATGAAAAATACCACTTGATCCAATATTGACGATACGAATATGTCCGACCATAGCTGGCATAAAAAACACCTTTCGTTTTTAAAATTTTCTTTTCTACTATTGTATGGGCGTTTTCAATAAAATGTGTGTTTTTTTGAAATAAAAGAAACACACACGTTATTGCGTGTGTGTATCGAGTGTTTGATTAGGGTGAAAATCCGTATGTACATGCCAAATTACATTTAAGAGCCTGTCCAGTTCTTGGCTACAATCTACTGTTTTTTGAGAAGTCATTCCGTAGCGTTCAGCAAAATAAATCATTTTTTCACGTTTTTTTTCAATCGCTTGCTCAAACATTGAAATCGGCTCCATCTCTAAATGAAATTTTTAGTATATATGTAGTACATATTATACAAAAACCCCATAAAAAAGAAACACCTTCGCTAAAAAAAGTAAAATTTCTACATTTTATGCCAAAATTAAAGGAGTAACGAATAGGATAGGAGAAGAATATTGTAAAAATTAGCGTGCATGAGAAGGTTTTTTTCTTACGGATGCGAATACAATTAAAGGGTATGAGTTTTAGGATGGAGAGTGGAAATATTGCGTTTGGTAACGGCGAAAAAAGATGAAAAGGTATTTGTAGGTATTGTGGAGGAAGAGGAAGAAAAGGTATTGCACTTAAGAGAAGCGCAAAGACAAAAAGGGGAAAAGGTTACGATTCCGATTACAATGTTAGAGTGTATTGAAAGAGGAATCGAATGCTTTGAAAAAATATGTGATATTGTAAATTGGGCGAAGGAAAATGAAGGGACAGCGTATTATCCGTTAACTGAGGTGAAAATATTAGCACCAATTCCAAGGCCAAGGAAGAATATTCTATGCGTTGGAAAAAACTATCGTGAGCATGCGATAGAAATGGGCGGAGCAGAATCAATTCCAGAAAATATAATGATCTTTACGAAAGCGCCAACGACAGTTATAGGGATAGATGAAAAAATTAATAGTCATCCCCACGCAACGAATGAACTAGACTATGAAGGAGAACTAGCTATCATCATTGGTAAGCGAGGGAAACAAATAAAAAAAGAAAAAGCGCTTGAGCATGTTTTTGGTTATACCATTATAAATGATATAACTGCTCGCGATATTCAACGGAAGCATAAACAATTTTTCCTTGGAAAAAGTTTTGATACATTTTGTCCGATGGGGCCATATTTAATTCATAAATCAATGGTAAGTGCGCCAAATGCGTTACGCATTGAAACGGTAGTAAATGGGGAAGTAAGGCAAACTTCAAATACAAATAAAATGATTTTTTCAATAGAAGAAATCATTTCAACGATAAGTAAAGGCATGACGTTAGAACCTGGAGATATTATCGCAACAGGAACGCCGGCTGGTGTTGGAAAAGGTTTCACACCACCGAAGTTTTTACATGCTGGTGATGAAGTGGTCATTACAGTAGAAGGAATTGGTACTTTGCGAAATGTAGTGAAATGAAAAAGGAGCTATCTTATCGAAGATAGCTCTTTTCTATGGTCTTGGGTGATAGAGATAATCAATAACGGAATAGGTATAAAGACCAATTAATACAAGTGTACAAATGCCAAATAGTATAACCGTAAGTGCGCTTTTTTCTCGTCCAAAACCAATGATAGTAAGAATAACAGTAGTCCAAAATGATGCTTTCAGTAGTGTGAATGTAGTAGAAGTGGAGTAGTGGCTAAGCAATGTTACGGAAAGTAGGAAGCCAAAGAATGTAACTAGAATAAAGGATGTAGCCAAATAGTTAATATGTTTGCCGTATCTTAATAGCATGTCGCACCTCCTTTTATGGATTAAAATACAGAAAATTACAATTTTATTTTAGTATAAATCAATATAAAAAGAAAGAGGTTGTCCCAACATGTAGGACAACCTCTCTATTATTACGATAATACTGCTTTAATTTTTTGGAATGCCCACTCTAAATCTTCCTCAGAGATTACTAGAGGTGGTGCGATACGAATTACATTTTCATGTGTTTCTTTACATAATAGACCAGCTGCTTTTAGTTGTTCACAGTAAGGACGAGCTGGCTCGTTTAATTCGATACCGATGAATAAACCTTTACCACGAACTTCAGTGATCATTGGGTTATCAATCTCTTTTAATTGCCCAACTAATTTTTCACCTAATTGAAGAGAACGCTCTGTTAATTTTTCTTCTTCTAACACTTCAAGAGCTGCGATAGAAACAGCACATGCAAGTGGGTTACCACCGAATGTAGAACCGTGAGAACCTGGCTCGAATACGCCTAAAATGTCGCGGTTTGCTGCTACGCAAGAGATTGGGAATACGCCGCCGCCAAGTGCTTTACCAAGTATGTACATGTCAGGAGTTACATTGTCCCAATCACAAGCAAATACTTTACCAGTACGGCCTAAACCTGTTTGGATCTCATCTGCTACAAATAAAACGTTTTCTTTTTTACATACTTCAAGAGCTTCTTTTAAGTAACCAGCTGGTGGGATGTTAATTCCTGCTTCACCTTGGATTGGCTCTAAAATGAATGCAGCTGTATTTGGTGTAATAGCAGCTTTTAACGCTTCTAAATCACCGTAAGGAATTACGATAATGCCAGGAAGCATTGGACCGAATCCACGCTTGTACTCTTCGTTTGAAGACATAGAAACAGCACCCATCGTACGTCCGTGGAAGTTATCTTCACAAACGATAATTTCAGCACGGTTTGCTTCTACTTTCTTCACATCATAAGCCCAGCGGCGAGCTGTTTTAATTGCAGTTTCAACAGCTTCTGCACCTGTATTCATTGGAAGTACCATTTCTTTATTAGTTAGTTTCGCAACTTTTTCGTACCAAGGACCTAATTGATCACTATGGAAAGCACGAGAAGTTAACGTAACACGATTAGCTTGGTCAATTAAAGCGTTAATAATTTTTGGGTGACGATGACCTTGGTTTACTGCAGAATATGCACTTAATAAGTCCATATAGCGGTTTCCTTCAGGATCTTCTACCCAAACGCCTTCTGCTTTAGAAATAACGATTGGAAGTGGGTGATAGTTATTTGCTCCGTATGTGTCTGTAAGTTCGATAATATCCTTAGTTTGAATCATGATTGTTCCCCCTTTTGTTATTACAAGAAGTTTGTAAATACTCTAAATATTATATCATTTAAATGTAAAAAAGCGAAACATTTCCTGAAAATAAATGAACATGTTATCATATAGAGTGAAAAAGTGTGAAAAGAGGAGGTAAGGGATACGATGGTACATATGCATATTACAGCATGGGCGTTAGGTTTAATTTTATTCTTCGTTGCGTATTCACTTTATTCAGCAGGGAGAAAAGGTAAAGGTGTACATATGGGGCTTCGTCTTATGTACATTATCATTATTGTGACAGGTTTCATGTTGTACATGGGTATTATGAAGACTGCAACAAGTAACATGCACATGTGGTATGGTTTAAAAATGATAGCTGGTATTTTAGTTATCGGTGGAATGGAAATGGTTCTTGTGAAAATGAGCAAGAACAAAGCAACAGGGGCAGTTTGGGGGCTATTTATTGTTGCGCTAGTAGCAGTATTTTACCTTGGACTGAAATTACCGATTGGTTGGCAAGTATTCTAATAAAAAATAAAACCACCTTATAATCTCAAAGACTTGGGAGATAAGGTGGTTTTTTATTTTAGGTTGCATCGATATGCAACTCTTCTCCGTTTACTTTCGTAAAACGAAACATATTTTTATTGGACGTAGTGTGACGAACGAAATGGTGCTGCAGTGTACAAATCATCTCTTCGTTATCAAACAAAAGAATATTTACTCCTTCGCGCGCTTCCTCTTTCGGTAAAAAAGATAAATAATTATGACAATACATGCAATCATATAAAGAGTAATGAAGTGATTGCAATGATTCCGTTAATAATGTAAAGACAGAGTCAGGTAATTCCTCGAGCCATTCCGTATAGCTAAGAAGTAATTTCTTTCGAATTCGTATCATTTCCCCGTTTTGCAAATGATGCTGTTCGTTGGCGATTCGTAATACATCTTGTTCATAGAAACGAGCTGGTAGCCAGTTGTTGTTATATAAAATCTCAAAGCCATCTTCGGCAATATCTTCTAATAAAAATGCTTCATCATTTTCATCATCAAAGAATACCCATTCATTGTTTATATATTCTACATTACCAACTGTATGAGCGCGAGGCTGGTTATATAAAATATGGTTACGTTGTATCATACACGATTTCTCCTTTATGAAAAGTAGTTATTTCTGTTATAGACAGTTCGCGCATTCTTTATAACTAGACACATCTAGACATAGGTGGGCATACAATAAAACACGTTTTACTGAGTGAAAATGCTATTCCATATGTGGATAGTAGGTTATCGTCAAGTTTTTCATTTTTTGATCCGCACCTCTAAGGGTGGGGATTACTGCTCGTTTAGGAAAAGAAATAGGATGGAAGGATGATTTATATGTGCGGGATTACAGGATGGGTGGATTATAAACGCTCATTAGAAGGAGAACGGGACGTCGTTACGAAGATGGCTGAGACGTTAGCAAAGCGTGGTCCAGATGATAATAAAGTTTGGATTAAAGGAAATGTCGCATTTGGGCATAAACGGTTAATCGTTGTTGATCCTGAGGGTGGTAAACAGCCGATGACTTGTTTAAAAGACGAAACGAATTATGCAATTTGTTATAACGGCGAACTGTATAATACGGAAGATATTCGAAAGGAACTATTAAGAAGAGGATATACGTTCAAAGGTCATTCTGATACGGAAGTACTATTAGCGTCGTATATGGAATGGAAAGAAGAATGTGTCGATCATTTAAACGGTATATATGCGTTTGCCGTATGGGATGAACAGAAAGAACAAGTATTTATTGCGCGAGATCGACTAGGTGTAAAACCACTATTTTATAAATATGATAGTGGGCGATTACTATTTGGTTCAGAGTTAAAAGCGATACTGGCTCATCCAGATGTGAAGGCAGAAGTAACGTTAGAAGGATTATCCGAAATATTTGGACTTGGTCCATCTAGAACGCCTGGTCACGGTATTTATGCTGGTATAAAAGAGTTGCGTCCAGGGCATGCGATGACATTTTCAAAGAACGGTTTATGTATATGGAGATATTGGAATGTAGAAAGCAAGAAGCACGAAGACTCCTTTGAAGAAACAGTAGAGAAAACACGCTTTTTATTACAAGATGCGATTACAAGGCAGCTCGTTTCTGATGTACCGTTATGCACTTTTTTATCAGGTGGTGTAGATTCGAGTGCCATTACGGCAATTGCTGCGAAAGAATACGCAAGGTCGGGGAAAGGGCAATTACACACATACTCTGTTGATTATGAAGATAATGACAAATACTTTAAAGCGAATGCGTTTCAGCCAAATTCAGATGCACCATTTATTCATTTGATGACGGAGACGTTTCAAACAATTCATCATCGCTGCGTCATTTCAAATGAACAATTAGCGCAGTATTTAACAGAAGCGGTACTCGTTCGTGATTTGCCTGGTATGGCAGATATCGATTCGTCATTATTATGGTTTTGCCGCGAAATTAAACAAGATTTTGTCGTTGGTTTATCTGGGGAATGCGCAGACGAAATATTTGGTGGTTACCCGTGGTTCTATAGAGAAGATGATTTACAATCGAGTGCATTTCCGTGGATGCGCTCTACAGAAGCGCGTGAACAACTGCTAAAGAAAGAATGGAGAAATAAATTAAACTTACAACAATATGTACAGCAGCGTTATGAAGAATCCATTCAAGAAGTTCCTATTTTAGAGGGAGAAAACCCAATTGAAGCAAAGAGACGACAATTATTTTACTTGAACATGGTGTGGTTTATGACAACATTATTAGACAGAAAAGATCGTATGAGTATGGGGGCGAGCTTAGAGGTACGTGTTCCGTTTGCGGATCATCGACTTGTCGAATATGCGTGGAATATTCCTTGGGAAATGAAAATGTATAAAAACCGCGAAAAAGGTCTATTGCGTAAAGCGTTAGAAGGATTACTTCCAAATGACATCTTATATAGAAAGAAGAGCCCGTATCCGAAAACACATAATCCGCACTATACAAAAGCAGTAACAGTATGGCTACAAGATTTATTAACGGATAAAGGATCAATTTTACACGAACTATTTGATAAAGAGCAGTTGAGCGGATTAATTGAGTCAGGCGGCAGTGCATTTCAATCACCTTGGTTCGGTCAATTAATGACTGGGCCTCAGCTTTTAGCTCATTTAGCACAAATTCATGTTTGGTTTAAAGAGTATGGGGTAAATATTAAGGAATAGAAGAAAAGCGACTTACTTTATAAGTAAGTCGCTTTTTATTAAATAAATTGTCATATAAAATTCAAAATCATATTAGAAAAAATACTTATTTAGAATAATTATCTTTACGTACTTATTATTAGTTGTTATAATTGGAAACAAATGTTCTTGAAAAAGATTCTCATTTATAAAATTGAGGTGTTATATAGATGAAAAAGAAAAAAATAGGTTTACTCGTAATGGCGTATGGAACGCCGGATTCATTAGATGAAGTAGAGGCATATTATACACATATTCGTCATGGGCGTAAGCCATCCGAAGAAGCGCTCCAAGATTTAATCGGGCGCTATAAAGCAATTGGCGGAATTTCACCGCTTGCAAAAATTACGAAAGAGCAAGCGCATAAATTAACAGACTCAATGAATAATATGTTTACAGAGTATGAATTTAATTGTTACTTAGGCTTAAAACATACTGCTCCATTTATAGAAGATGCAGTAGAAGAGATGAAGCGCGATGGAATTGAGCAAGCGATTAGTATCGTATTAGCGCCGCATTATTCTACCTTTAGCATTAAGGCATATAATGAGCGTGCAATTCGTCTCTCGGAGGAAATAGGTGGTCCTGTTATTGAGCCGATTGACCAATGGTACGATGAACCGAAGTTTATTTCGTATTGGGCAGATCAAATAAAAGAAACATTTACAAAAATTGATGATAAAGAGAAAGCGGTCGTAATTTTTTCAGCGCATAGTTTACCAGAAAAAATTATTGCAGCAGGTGATCCTTATGTGGAGCAATTGCAGCATACAGCGGATTTAATCGCAGCAGCTGCAAATATTCAAAACTATACAATTGGTTGGCAAAGTGCCGGAAATACATCTGATCCATGGATTGGACCGGATGTACAAGATTTAACGAGAGATTTATTTGAAGAGCATAGATATGAATCTTTCGTATATTGTCCAGTCGGCTTTGTGGCAGAGCATTTAGAAGTTTTATATGACAACGATTACGAGTGTAAAGTTGTGACGGATGAATTAAATGCGGCGTATTTTAGACCGAATATGCCGAATGCACAATCTACATTTATTGATTGTTTAACTACAATTGTTTCCAGAAAAATGAAAGAAATAGTTGACAAAGAACTAATTTTGAATAATAATTAATTTATAATAATTTTAAATAAATAATAATTACTATGAAAGAAAGAGGAGGATCCCCCTAGATGAATCCAAATAATCGCTTAACAACAAACCAAGGTGCTCCGGTCGGAGATAACCAAAATTCTCGTACAGCTGGTCGCCGTGGACCAGTATTATTAGAAGACTATCATTTAGTAGAAAAACTAGCTCACTTTGATCGTGAACGTATTCCAGAGCGTGTTGTGCATGCACGTGGTGCAGGTGCTCACGGTGTATTCGTAACGAAAAACAGCATGAAGAAATATACGAAAGCAGCATTTTTACAAAATGAAGGAACTGAAACACCTGTGTTTGTTCGTTTTTCAACGGTTATTCATGGTCAAGGTTCTCCTGAAACAGCACGTGATCCACGCGGTTTCGCTGTTAAATTTTATACAGAAGAAGGAAATTACGATATTGTAGGTAACCATTTACCAGTCTTCTTCATTCGTGATGCAATTAAATTCCCTGATATGGTGCATTCTTTAAAACCAGCACCTGATACAAATATTCAAACACCAGATCGTTACTGGGATTTCATGACGTTAAGTCCAGAATCTACACATATGATGACATGGGTATTTTCTGATTACGGTACACCAGCAAGCTATCGCGAAATGGAAGGTTTCGGTGTCCATTCATTTAAATGGATTAATGCAGAAGGTAAAATCGTCTACATTAAATATCACTGGAAACCACAGCAAAGTGTACGTAACTTAAGTGCAAAAGAAGTGCAAGAAGTACAAGGAAAAGACTTCAACCATGCAACTCGTGACTTGTTCGATGCGATTGAAAAAGGAAACTATCCGAAGTGGGATTTACACGTACAAGTGATGCAACTAGAAGAAACGGATTCTTTAGATTTCGATCCATTAGACCCAACGAAAGTATGGCCAGAAGATCGTTTCCCGTTAATTGAGGTAGGGACGATGACGTTAAATCGTAACCCGAAAAACTTCTTCGCAGAAGTAGAGCAAGTGGCGTTCTCTCCAAGTGCAACTGTAAATGGTATTGAACCATCTGAAGATAAACTATTACAAGGTCGTTTATTCTCTTATCCAGATACACAGCGTTACCGTCTTGGTGCGAACTACTTACAAATTCCTGTAAACTGCCCGTACGCAGCTGTTCATAACCAACAACGTGATGGTGCGATGCAAATCAATCAAAACCCATCTACAATCAATTACGAACCGAGCCGTCATGCTGAAAATCCAGTTGAAGATCCAGCTTACCGTGATTCAACTATGAAAGTAGAAGGTTATGTATCTCGTGAAAAAATTGATAAACCAAATGATTTCAAACAAGCAGGTGAGCGTTATCGTTCATTCTCTAAAGAAGAGCAAGACAATTTAATTGCAAACTTAACAAATGACTTAAAAGACGTAAATGAACGCACAAAATTACTAGCAATTTGTAACTTCTTCCGTGCAGATCACGAGTACGGAATGCGCTTAGCACAAGCTTTAAATGTTGATATTACGCAATATGTAGGAAATGCTCCGAAATAAATAGGGAAAGGCGACTGTGAAACGGTCGTCTTTTTTTATGTAAAATATGTTTTACATGAGGAGTGGGAGATGGTATACTCTTGTCAAATAAGTTTTACATATATGAGGTGTATTTTGATGGATGTTTTGATTTTTATTATTGCTCTAAGTGTCTTTTTATTTGTGGTGTTTGCTATTATGAAAATGTTTATAGCGATTGGGAAACAAGGTGATGAACGTGCTACGTTTATAAAAAATAAAGCGATGGCTGAGACATTTAAAATAGCAATGGGACTAATGGTGCTTGAGATGATCCCTTTTGTTTATCATCGTTTTAATGAAACGGTAGGAACGCCGTTTAATCCAGTTCGCTTTTTAGGTGTAATAGCGATTGCATTTCTTATTATATTAAGTTTGAATAAAAGTAAGTATGGCGATTCGTAAGTTATATCGGAGTATTCTTCAGGTTCGTTATGTTGGGATTTATTGATAAAACGATATATCCGGGGAATCGTCGATATATTCAATGGGATACTAAGTGGGGATACCGCGCCGATAAGTACAATAAAAAGAGATGCAATCTACTACCAATAGATTGCATCTCTTTTTTAGTTCACTCGCTCAGTATACTCATAAGCTTTCTCTCCGTGCATCGAAATATCAAGTCCCATATGTTCTTCATGCTCATCTACCCGAACAGGGAGGAAGAAGTTAATCGCTTTAATAATGGCATACGTCATGATGATTGTGAATGCATAAGTTGCGCCGATTGCTATCAGTTGTTTAAGCAGTAAAGCGGCGTTTCCGTAAAATAATCCGTTCGCGCCATCACTGTTTACAGCAGTAGTTGCAAATAGTCCTGTCGCAATACCACCCCAAGTGCCGCCGATACCGTGGCATCCAAATGCATCGAGTGTATCGTCGTATCCGAATTTTGTTTTTAAGAAAAAGACTGCCCCGAAGCATAATACGCCGCCGATTGCTCCGATAAGAAGAGCAGAGAAAGGTGTAACGAACCCGCAAGCTGGTGTAATAGCGACTAAACCGGAAACAACTCCGCAAGCAGCTCCCATCGCAGTCGGTTTTGATTGGAAGAACCATTCTGAAAGCATCCAAGTTAATGCGGAGGCAGCAGCGGCTATATTTGTATTAATAAATGCAGTTAAAGCTACATCATTTAAAGATAATGCGCTACCGACATTAAAACCGAACCAGCCGAACCATAGTAGACCGGCGCCTAGCATCGTAAATGGTAAATGGTGAGGGGAAGAACCGTTTATGTTTTTTCGTTTTCCGAGGAAAACGGCTAATACAAGGCCGGCCACGCCAGATGTAATATGAACGACGTTACCACCAGCGAAGTCTAACGCGCCAAGTTCTCTTAGCCACCCGCCAACGCCCCATACCCAATGAGCGACAGGATTGTAAACGATTGTTGTCCATAGAAGGATGAAAATAAGGAAAGCAGAAAATCGCATTCTTTCGGCGAATGCACCTGAAATTAAAGCGGGAGTTAAAATAGCAAACATAAGCTGGAACATCATAAATAAATTGTGAGGAATAGTAGATGAGTAGTCTGGATTTGGTGTGTAGGTAACTCCGTTTAAACCGAACCAATCGAGTGTACCGATAAGTCCGTGCCAATCTGGTCCAAATGATAAAGAATAACCAATTATAATCCACTGAATCGAAACGATAGCCATTGCGCTATAACTATGCATTGTCGTACTAAGCACGTTTTTACTGCGAACCATGCCCCCATAAAAAAGTGCCAATCCTGGTGTCATTAACATGACCATTACTGTCGTTACAAACATAAAAACAGTATCTCCCGTATTCATGCTCTCTCCTCCTATAATGTTAGAAAAAATAACATCAATTTGTTATGTTTCATATCATATTCGAAACGAAAAGAAAAATCAACTAAAAATTCAGAAAACTTTTTATCTCATGTTAGAAAATATAACATGAGATAATTTGAGAAGAATGAAATCAACGTATGCGATTCGTTTGGATAATTGGTATAATATTCTTACAATTAAAAAACATGGGGGATGCGTGTGGGGAAAATACATACTAGGAAACTGTTCATTTATTTTTGTTTAGCTGTCGTTTTATTTGTACCAATACATACGTTTGCAGATGAAAAAAGAGAGTGGCGAGACGAAGTTATATATTCTATTATGATTGATCGCTTTAATAATGGAGAACCGAAAAATGACAAACAGTTAGAAGTTGGTAATTTAGAAGGGTATCAAGGCGGAGATATAAGAGGGATTATAAAAAGAATGGATTACATAAAGGAAATGGGATTTACTACTGTTATGCTTTCTCCGCTTTTTGAAAGTGGAAAGTACGATGGATTAGACGTGCACGATTTTCAAAAGGTAAATGACCATTTCGGAACAGAAAATGATGTGAAAGAACTTGTACAAATAGCTCACGCAAAAGGAATGAAAGTTGTATTTCAATTTCCGCTTGGAGAGAACGAACAACAAGTAATTGACGCGATGAAATGGTGGATTAAAGAAGTCGATTTAGATGCAAGTTATGTAATACATAGTGAAAAAAAGTCGGATGCATTTTGGGATGACGTGCAAAAAGATATGCAAGCGATAAAGAAAGATTTTCGTATTATGACAGAGGAAGATAGTGAATACACTGAAAAAATAGTAGAATCGTTTTCAAAAGCGGATGTATCGGTGAAACCTTTATATGAAGTGAGTAAAAAAGACGAGGAAGCCATTACATTTTTAGATAATCAAGATACAAAAAGATATGCTCGTATTGTAAAAGAGCATATGAATTATCCGCCATCTCGTTTGAAACTAGCTCTCACATATTTATTAACATCACCAGGTATTCCGAATTTTTATTACGGTACTGAAATTGCATTAGATGGAGGAGATACGCCAGATAATAGACGGTTAATGGATTTCAAATCGGATGAAAAGTTTATGCAGCATATAACAAAACTTGGTGAACTTAGACAAACGAGACCGTCTTTACGACGCGGTACGTTTGAGCTTTTGTATGATAAAGATGGAATGAGTATATTAAAACGAAAGTATAAAGATGAGGTAACGTTAGTAGCGATTAATAATACGAAAGAGATACAAAAGGTTCCTCTTCATGCAAATTTGATTGGAGAAAAAAAGGAATTACGTGGCCTACTGGAAGATGAAATTATAAGAGAGGAAAACGGAAATTTTTATCTCGTTTTAAAGCGTGAAGAATCAAATGTGTATAAAGTTAATAGAGAAACAGGTGTGAATTGGTTATTTATCTCCTTAATAGTTGGTGTGAACGTATTATTTATTACTTTTTTAATTGCGGTTAAAAAGAGACGGAAATGAGTAATGTTTTTTTAGTAGCTCTCCAGTTTAAGATGGTGAGGTATTTGCGGAAAAAGAAGTGGTTCGCTCTATGCGTATGTGTTTTTATCGTATTCGTAAGTTTTTATTTTTGGGACAATTGTGATGATGGGGAATTTGTTCGGTGGGGTGATAGTGTTCATTCTGTTGATACGGAAGTGCTGAAGAGAAACGATATAAAATACAAAATCGAAAATGATAAAGTATACATTCCTGAAAAATCATTTGATAAAGCAATATGGTGTTGCTCTTAATAAATGCGAAATATCGGTGGGGCAGGCTAAGGAGAAAACTTTCTCCCTAGTCTGTTTTTCTGTGAAGTAAGACTCGCGCCTCGAAATGCATCTGAGCAAAGAAGTGAAAAGAACATATAGAAGAAACAATAATTGCAACTGTACTAATTTTACATTACATTAAAAGATGAAAAATAATTTTATACTCATTAAGGGTTATATTTGAGGAGAGAAAATGGAATTTTACGATTTGGGTATTACCATTAAAGAACTTAGAATTAAAAAAAATATATCACAATCCGAATTATGTCATGGAATATGTTCACAAAGTCAAATTAGCAAGATTGAAAAAGGTGTGATTTATCCATCTAGCATATTGTTATATCAATTATCAGAAAGGCTTGGTATTGATCCAAATAATATATTTGCACTAACTCAAAACAAAAAATTAAAATATATAGAAAATGTAAAATGTGTAATGAAAGACTGTATAAGACAACATCAATATAAAGAGCTTTATGAAATAGTAACAAAAGAAAAAAACTTAAATAATTTTCGAATGAAAGAAGATAAACAATTTCTAATATGGCATGAAGCAATTGCTATATATCGTGTGAATAACTCAATAAAAACAGCTTTAACTCTTTTGAATAATGCATTAAAAATAACTGTAACGAATATTGATTTTTTAACAGAGAGAGAAATAGATATTATGCAGACAATGGCTATATTTCATGCAGAAAATAAAGAATATAAAGAGAGTATTAATATATTAAAAAGATGTTTAAATAATTTTGATAAGTTAGATTTTCCTAGAGATAAAGAAATTAAATTAAAAATCATTTATAATTTAGCAAAATGTTTGAATTACACATATCAATACGAAGAAGCAAAAAAATACATTGATAAGGGTATCAAATTAGCTATTAATCTAAATACTTTATACTTATTGGGTGAACTATACTATGAAAAAGGTTCGAATTTACTAAAGCTTGAACAATCTAATAAAGAAGAAGTTGCTGATA
>NZ_BOQB01000107.1 GCF_018332475.1 Bacillus sanguinis
ACAAGAAATGTAACATTCACGAACTTTGTTAAATTATTTTGAAAAAATAATACGTTGAAACTTTACATTACACCTCTAAATAGGTAGACATTTTAATTTTTATGTTGTAATCTTTGATAGAGAATAATTTAATTCTCATAGAACTCCCATATCGTTCAACTCGTTCAGCGAGAAAGGCAAACTGATGGAAACATTAGGACGCAAAACTGTAGGAGCTAAGGCCGGAAGGCTATGCTAGCCAGTTACCGGACGGATAGGGTTGGTCTTGACCAATGCTTTTTTCATTGGTCTTTTTTTTGTTTATAAACAAATGAGAACTATTATCGTTTATTAATAAGATTTATATTTTACTAGTTTTACTTTATATTAAGTTAATTAAGAAAGGTGATGTTAATGGAAAAATATTGGCACAAGCTATCATTTCTTCAAAAAAATGTATTGTTAACTGTGTTAGTAATTTTGACCCTTGTTGGTACTATGGGAGCGTTAAGTTTTAACATGTTTCAAAATAGCATGATGTCTATGTTTGAAAGGCATTCTTTTGAAACAGGAGATACGGTATTACATAAATTAGACGCGGAAATATTGAGAGATGTTGCAAAAGACCCAACGGCAGAAAGAGAAAAGAGAGAGAAGTTAACAGAGAAATTAGATGAATCCACGGAAGAACTGAACAGTGTTGGACAAACGTATATTGTTGGAGCGAAAAAAAATGAAAAAGGTGAGCTACAAATCATTGATTTGTCTACAGGTTTAGCGAATGTTGTTGAAGTAAGGCCGGGAGAATATTATAAACAACCAGATCTTTGGATGAAAGCATATGATAAAGTAATGAGCACGAAAAAAGCAAACATGACAGAGGTATATGAAGACGCATTAGGAACATGGGTAACGATATTAGAGCCAATTAAAGATGGAGAAGATAATATTGTGGCACTTGTTGCAGCTGATGTAGATGCCTCTATTGTTCCTAGTACAAAGAACAAATTCATTATACAAGGTTTAATGTTTATTTGTATTTCTGTTTTAATTGCAACTGTTATTCAATTCTTAATTGTACGTAACGCACTTGCTCCATTGCGGGATTTACGTGAAGGATTGCGCAGAGTCGGTGAGGGTGATTTAAGTATTAAATTAGAGGAAAGACCAGATGATATTGGTATTATTAATGCGTATTTTAATAATACCATCGAGAAGTTTAAAGGAATTATAGATAAAGTGAAGCAGACAGCAGAACAGGTTTCCTCATCTTCACAAGAATTGTCAGTGAGTACGAAAGAGAATAGTATGGCAGTTCAAGAAATCATAAGTTCTATGGTTGGGTTAAGAGCTGACGCTCAATCACAAGATACTTCAGTACCACAGTATTTAGGTATTGTATATGAAATGGAAGATAAGATGGAAGAGATAAAGAATGCTGCAGAACAAATGGCGAAAGAGTCTGAAGGTACGAAGCATCATTCAGTAAAAGGAAATGGTGTTATTGAACAGGCGATTCATCAAATGAACATAATACAAAATGCAGTACAAGATTTATCTTCTCTCATTTATTCTTTGGAAACAAGATCAAAAGAAATTAGTGATATTGTAAATGTAATTACAGGTATTTCAAATCAAACGAATTCGCTAGCTTTAAACTCTTCTATTGAAGCTTCACGTGCTGAGGCAACCGGAAAGGGATTTGCCGTTGTTGCTGATGAAGTGCGTAAATTAGCAGAGCAGACGGAAGCATCAGCAAAAGATATAGCAAAATTAATAGGAGAAACACAAGCTGGAACGGAAGAAGCTGTTGTTTCAATGCAAAATACTTTAAAAGAAGTAGAATCTGGAATGAAACTTGTTGAAAGTAGTGGTGCTTTCTTTGGGGAAATTTCAAAATCAGCACAATCTGTTACAAATCAGGTTAGAGTTGTTTCTGGCAATTCAAGTGATATATTGCAAAATAGCCAAAATATTGTTCGGGTTGTAAATGAACTATCACTTATCGCAAATACGTATGCGAATAGTAGTAGTAATGTTGAAGAAAGTATGAAAGAACAGGAAATGTCTGTACAAGATATTGCTGAATTAGCCAGTTCTTTAAGCTGGCTTTCACAGGAGTTACAAGAGTTAATAGGGGAATTTAAAAGTTAAATGAAATGATTATACGTACTTTTGTTTGTTCAATAAAATAAATCATGCTACAATGAAAACGAATTAAGGACCGGGGAGCCAATTGGCTGAGAGGATGTAAACAAACATCGACCCTCAACCTGATCTGGATAATGCCAGCGTAGGGAGTTACTTAAAGTGGTGTAGCATATGTTATTCTATAATAACTTGCATACAAGGCTTTCCTACGCAGTAGGAAAGCCTTTTCTTGTTTTAACATTTCATTTTATAAGGGGGATTTTACTATGTCACAACAAGTTACAATTTCATTTTCAGTAGTACCACAAGCGAAGAACAAAGATGTATATTCTGTTGTCGATAAAGCAATTGAAGTTGTACAACAATCGGGAGTTCGTTATGAAGTAGGGGCAATGGAAACAACGCTGGAAGGAGAATTAGATGTACTTCTTGATGTCATTAAACGTGCACAACAAGCGTGTGTGGATGCTGGAGCAGAAGAAGTAATTACTTCTATTAAAATCCACTATCGTCCAAGCACTGGTGTAACGATAGATGAAAAAGTTTGGAAGTACCGTGATGAATATGCAAAACCAGAAGCAATCTAAAATAATTACAACAATTTGGCTTATCCTTCTCATTGCGATATGGGAAGGATCTGTTTCATTATTTAAAATTGAACCATGGATTTTACCGAAGCCTTCTGCCATTGTTCAAGAATTAATTGGAATGAAAGATTTACTATTACCGAATACGATGCAAACGCTGCAAGAGGTTATAATTGGACTGTTCTTTGCGATTTTAATTGGGACAAGTATTGCAATTATTATGGACGTTATTCCTTTATTTCGTATTTTAATAAATCCGTTGCTTGTTATTTCGCAAACGATTCCAATCGTTGTACTTGCACCGTTATTTATTATTTGGTTTGGATATGGAATGTTACCGAAAGTAATGGTAGTCATACTCGTTTGTTTCTTCCCAATTGCGCTTAGCATTTTAGAAGGTTTTCAAACGGTAGATAAAAATATGTTGAAGTTGTTGCAAACGATGAAGGCAACGAAATGGCAAGTTTACCAGAAAGTAAAGTTTCCAGCAGTGCTTCCATACTTTTTTTCAGGTTTAAAAATTGCAGTTACATATAGCGTAATGGGAGCGATTATTGGGGAATGGCTCGGTGCCAGTGAAGGATTAGGAGTTATGCTTACGAGAGCTACAAAATCCTTTTTAACAGCCCGAGTATTTGGTGTGGCAGCAATTATTGTTATGGTGACATTATGTCTGTATTTTATCGTGGAGTTTATGGCAAGAATAACAGCACCATGGATATATAGAAAGGACGGCAGAAAATGAAAAAAGGTTTAAAAGTGATGTTGGCTGCCTTATTAGCAGTAGGTGTGGTTGGATGTAATCCGGCGAAGAAAGAAAAAAGTGCAAGTAAAGATCAAAACGTAAAAGTAGTATTAGATTGGTTTCCGAATACGAATCATACTGGCTTATATGTAGCTCAAGCGAAAGAGTATTATAAAAAGCAAGGCTTAAATGTAGAAATTATTCAGCCTGGTGATAATGTGACAGCGGAGCAAATGATAGCTTCAGGAAAAGCTGACTTCGCAATAAGCGCACAAGAAAATGTAACGTTGGCTCGTGTGGAAGGGATTCCTGTTGTATCTGTAGGAGCGATTATTCAGCATAACACTTCAGCTTTTGCATCGCTTAAGAAAGATAACATGACTTCACCGAAAGATTTTGAAGGTAAACGTTACGGAGGCTGGGGAGGACCAGCAGAAGAGGCTACATTAAAGACAATTATGGAGAAGCATCAAGCTGATTTTAATAAAGTTGAAAAAATCATCTTAGGACAAACCGATTTCTTTAAATCAATCGGTCGTGATGCAGACTTTGAATGGATTTATTATGGATGGGATGGAATTGAAGCGAAGCGCCAAGGGAAAGAGTTAAATACGATTATGGTGAAAGACCTAGACCCTGCGCTTGATTTCTATAGTCCTGTTATTATTACGAGTGAAAAACATACGAAACAAGATAAAGACTTTGTGAAAAAGTTCATGAGTGCAACGACAGACGGTTATAATTTTGCAATTAAAGAACCGAAAGAAGCTGCTGATATTTTAATTAAAGCAGTTCCAGATGTGAATAAAGACTTAGTACAAGAAAGTCAAAAGTGGTTAAGTACGAAGTATCAAGATGATGCAAAAGCATGGGGAGTACAGAAGGAAGAAGTTTGGACGAATTACATGAATTTCTTATATGATAACAAAGTTATTAAGAAGAAAATTGATGTGAAAGATGCCTTTACAAATGAGTTCCTTCCAAGTGAAAAATGAGTGGATTACAAATAAAAGAGGTTGTAAAAGCTTTTGATGGAAAGAATGTAGTAACAAATATTAGTGCTTCTATACAAGAGGGAGAATTTGTTTCCTTTGTAGGACCGAGTGGTTGCGGGAAAAGCACATTATTAAATATGATTGCAAATGTTGAAAATCCAACAAGTGGGAATATAACGTATAAGGATACGCACGTACGAGAGCAAGATGTTGTAAGTTATATGCCACAACAAGATTTATTACTACCGTGGCGATCGGCTTTGCAAAATATAGTGCTGCCATTGGAAATTGAAGGTAAACCGAAAAAACAAAGGCTAACAGAGGGAATGGAAGCATTAAAGCAGTTTGAACTAGATGAATATGCAGACCATTATCCAGATGAATTATCTGGTGGTATGCGTCAAAGAATTAGTTTTTTGCGCACATATTTATGTGAAAAGCCAATTATGCTACTTGATGAGCCTTTTGGAAAATTAGATGCCTTTACAAAAATGGAGGTACATAGCTGGCTTTTAAACTCTTGGCATCAAGAGAAGCAAACAATCGTTATGGTCACACATGACTTAGATGAGGCAATCTTGCTTTCGGATCGCGTATTTATTTTATCTCAAAGACCAGCATCAATAGTTGGTGAGGTACAAGTGAAATTACCTAGGCCGAGAACGATGGATATGTTAACATCACTGGAGTTAAAGAAGGATAAGGAAGAAATTTTGAAAGTGTTAGCTCCTTATATGAAAAAATAGAAAAAGTCTTTTAACAGTTTTTAGTATAATCACTGTTAAGAGGCTTTTTTGTATAGGGGGAGAAAGATGAAATCTATAGAGCAAATAGTTGATTCGTTAACGCTTATCTTTACAAGTCCATCATATGCATTAGAAAAGATGTATAAAGAAAATTACGCAGAAAATGAAAAAGTGGAGAAGGAACAAAAGAAAAAATAGAGAATAGAATATAACAGAGTAGTTTATACTCTTAATATAACAAATGTTAAAGGAGTGAAAGGATAAAATGACTTTATCAACTGTTCTTCAAATGGTTTTAGCTTGATGCGGGAGAAGTCTGCCCATTTTTAACGATTAAGCTAAATTGAAGACAGCAGGTAAAGAACCTTAATCCTTTTTTACGATAGTATGTAATGGGTAAGGTGTATTCACCTTACCCATTTTTTATATGCACAATTAAATAAGGCTTTATACTGTTGCCCTCTCTATTTAGCTTATGAACTATAAGTAGAGGAGAGAAAAAAATGAGTATATTAACAGTAGAAAATTTAAGTCATTCGTATGGTGAGAAAACCATTTTATATAATGCGTGTTTTCGACTATTAAAGGGCGAGCATGTTGGGTTAGTAGGGCAAAATGGAATTGGAAAATCAACATTGTTAAGGATTTTAACAGGAGAACTTATACATGATGACGGAAGCATTGAATGGTTTCCACATGTGAAGATAGGTTTTTTACAGCAGCATATGGATTTACAAGAGGGGATAACAATTGAAGGATACCTACAAAGTGCATTTTCGGATTTGTATACGATTGAATGTGAAATGTTAAAAATTGCTGAAGAAATGAATGGAGCAAGCGAAGTAGAAAAACTGTTAGTAAAGTATGGAGAATTACAAACTATATTGGAAAGCTCTAATTTCTATCAAATTCATACAGAAATTGAAGAAGTAGCAATCGGTTTAGGTTTATTTGAAATAGGTTTGAAAAAGGATGTTTCACAGTTAAGTGGAGGACAGCGAACAAAGTTGTTACTTGGGAAGCTCCTTTTAGAAAAAGCTGATGTTTTATTGCTAGATGAGCCAACAAACTATTTAGATACAGCCCATATAGAATGGTTGCAATCGTATTTGAGGCTGTATGAAAAAGCTTATGTGATCATTTCACATGACGAAGTATTTTTGAACAGTATTACGAATGTTATTTATCATCTAGAAGAACGGAAAGTGAAGCGGTACGTAGGAAATTATGAAAAATTTGTGCAAAGTTATCAATTGCAAAGGAAACAATTACAATCGGCGCATGCGAAACAACAAAAAGAAATTGCGCAGTTAGAAACATTTATTCAAAAAAATAAAATTCGAAAAGCGAAACAGGCTAAAAGTCGAGAGAAAGTATTAGAGAAAATGCAGAGGATTGAAAAGGTTACTCATGTAACTCGATCCCGTTTTGATTTTACTGTTTATGAGGAGCCAGTGAGTCGTATATTGCAAGCTGAGAAACTAAGGATAGGTTATAGCGATCCGTTATGTCCAGAGTTGAATTTACAAGTGAAAAAGGGAGAAAAGATAGCGATTGTTGGTCATAATGGAATTGGAAAAACGACGATGTTAAAAACGTTATTAGGCCAAATAAAACCGCTAAGTGGTTCGATTTCTGTTGGAGAGCGAGTAAATCCTGCCTATTTTGCACAGGAAGAGTTTGCATCAGAAACAACACCATTAGAGAAAGTTTGGACAGAACGACCAGATATGACAAGGAAAGAAGTACGCCAAGCATTAGCAAAGTGTGGCTTGAAAGAAGAGCACGTATTAAAGCCTATTCGTTTATTAAGCGGCGGAGAACAAACGAAAGTGCGTTTATGTGAACTTATCGTAACGAAAAGCAATGTTTTAATTTTAGATGAACCGACTAATCATTTGGATATAGAAACAAAGGAGTCTTTGCAGGAAGCGTTACAACAATATACAGGAACAGTTTTACTTGTCTCACATGAGCCGTCTTTCTATGAAGCATGGATCACAAAAGTATGGAATGTGGAAGAATGGAACGCTGAACAATAATCACAAAGAAAAGGCA
>NZ_BOQB01000108.1 GCF_018332475.1 Bacillus sanguinis
GGCAGATTCCAATAAAGATCGTCACGATTTTATTCATCATTCATTTCCTATATTATAAAAATGCTTTTATAAATCCATCTTGGCTAACGAAATTTTCCACTGATATTTCTCGAAATTCCTCCCTGTTATTTCAGGGGAATTTGCTAGATATCTCTCCAGTTTTTCCAACGCTTTTATTTTTTTTATCATTTTGGTTTTTGAGTGCTTTCATTTCTTTTTGGATGATTCATAAAAAACGTGGGTTGTTATTTCTTATATTAACTATTATTTATATCACCGTTTTTCATAACTTACATTTATACAATGCAAACTACGCTATTATTCGTACTGTTGTCATCGGCTTTTTTATGCTTAGTCTTCTTCGCATAGAACGAATAAAAGAGATGGAACACTTACAAAATTATGCTAGAGAAATCTCAAAATTACTTAAACCTCTTACAGTATTTATTGTATTGTCAGCAACCATTGCATACTTCGCTCCAAAATTTGGTCCTCAATGGCCAAACCCAATGGATTTTTTAAAATTCAACACATCCGAAGCAAGTAAAGAACAAGAAGTTTCTAACATTGGGTATGGTTTAGATGACTCGAGATTAGGCGGTCCTTTTAAGGCGGATCCTACAATTGTTTTTACAGCACAAACGCAAAACAAACAATATTGGAGAGTTGAAACGAAAGACTTTTATACAGGAAAAGGCTGGGAAGTTTCTGAAAATCAAAAAAAGGTTTCTTTTAAAAGTAAAAATGACGTCGTGAGCTGGTACGAACAAAATACAAAAACAGAGGCAACTGAGGCAACAATTACCATGCAAAAAAATTATCCTCACCTTACCTATCCAGCAGGATTAGTATCTGTCGAGGCTTCATCTAATGTATCATACAGCGTTGACCCCTTTTCAGAAAAAATCTATACGATGGACGGAGATTCTTCTACTACTTTACATTCATATAAAGTAACATATGAGGTCCCGGAATTTCCCATAGAAAACTTGAAAGCTGTAAAAAGCAATGAAGGTCAAGAAACAAATCCTCATTTCATGACAAAGTACACGCAACTTCCAGAATCGTTACCGCAGCGAGTAAGAGACTTAGCTGTTAATCTAACAAATGATAAAGACAACCGATATGATAAAGTATTAGCTATTGAAAATTACTTCACCGACCATTCTTTTGTATATGAAACAATGAATGTGTTGTTCCCTGCAAAAAACCAAGATTATGTTGATCAATTTCTTTTCAATACAAAAAGCGGCTACTGTAATAATTTCTCGACCTCTATGATCGTGTTACTTCGTTCTGCCGGGATTCCTGCTCGCTGGGTAAAAGGTTATACAGAAGGAACTCTTGATAATACGCTTGCCTCTGCAGAAGGTAAGGATGTTTATAAAATCTCGAACGATAACGCACACTCTTGGGTCGAAGTATATTTCTCTGGATACGGATGGATTCCATTCGAACCAACAAAAGGATTTACTAATCCCTATAATTTTACAAATAATACGCCTGCACCTACTATACAAAATAGCGAGGAAACTAATTCTCAAAATGCGCAAATGCACCAAAGAAACAATGAAGCAAAGCTCAAAAGTTTAATAGAAGATACAGAAGAATCTCCTACTAAAAAGATTACAAATGCTAAAAATAGATTTTCTTGGTGGTACGTATTCCTCTCTATGATACCAATTAGTATTATAGGATACACTATCTTCGCTACTAGAATGAAATGGATTACATTTTTTATCATTCTTTTCTATAAATACCGAAAAGATGATGCTGTTTATAGAAAAGCTTACGGTGCACTTTTAAAACAATTTGCGCGAATCGGTATACGACGAGGTGAAAGTCAAACGTTCCGAGAATACGCTCTCCACATCGATACACTTTACAACTCGGCCGATATGCAACAACTTACTTTCAGTTATGAGAACGCTATGTATCAAAAGGGACAGGCTGCAGCAGAATGGGAAAAATCCGTACACTTATGGGAAGTGCTTATGAAAAAAGCAGTTTCTCCGCCTAAATCAAATGACTTCCATTCAGCGATTTAATCTTGATAATGTAAGTTGAAAGAAAAGGCCTCAAAGAACTACATCGTTCTTTGAGGCCTTTTTAATAAAGTGAAACTTCTAGTTATTCTCCAAGTACCTTCTCAATCTCAACCTCTAAATCCACCGGCTTCGTCTGCGGCGCAAAACGCCCTACTACTTTCCCGTCTTTTCCGATTAGAAACTTCGTAAAGTTCCATTTTACTGCTTTCATACCGAGTAAACCTGGTGCTTGTTCTGTCATATATGTATACAGAGGATGAGCCTTATCACCTTTTACATCAATCTTTGCAAACATCGGGAAGTTTACACCGTAGTTTAATTCACAAAAACTAGTAATATCTGCTTCTGTACCTGGTTCTTGTCCTCCGAATTGATTACAAGGGAAACCGAGTATTTCTAGTCCTTGGTCTTTATATTTATCATATACTTCTTGCAACCCTTTATATTGCGGTGTAAATCCACATTTACTAGCTACATTTACAATAAGAAGTGCTTTTCCTTCGTAATCTTTTAACGATTTATCTTCTCCTGTTATCGTTTTAGCTGAAAAATCATAAACTGCCATTTTCCTTACCCCTCTCTTCAGTATCATTCTATGTTTATACTATACTACATTCATGAATATACAGCTCTTATTACGTACTTACACCCCAATATGATAGCGCTTTATTTCCGTTCGAAAATTCGACACAAACTACTAGACTTTTATGATGGAAAGTTTTACAATTAAATTGTGAACAAAATGTGACAGTTTATATTCTATTATTATAGAAAAGGATGGTGTTCATTATGAAAACTGCACAACATGAAACGATTTCAAATCGCGAGTTTTATTTCGTACTATATATTATGTTATTGTATGTGATTGGCTGGGTAATCGATGTAAATGGTTTATTCTTAAGCTCCTACTTTAATTTAGCAGGAGAGATTATGCTTCCATTAGTTGGCGGTATTGTTGGGCTGTTCGTTATGTCTATCAATAAACAACAAAAGTAATAATTACAATACAAAAAGGCAGAAGACGAGGCTTTCGTTTTCTGCCTTTTTGTATTTTTAGCGTATAATAGTTACATACCGTATATAAGGAGTGATAAAGATGAAAAAAGTAGAACAATTATCTTCTCACCTATATCTTATTGATGACTTTGATTTACAACATAATGAACGAACTGGTACGTACGTTCTATTAGGTGACGATATTACTTTAATTGAAACTTGTGCAGCCCCTTCTCTTCCGTATATTTTAGACGGCTTACAACAATTACATATTGATTTAAACGAAGTTAAAAACATTATCGTTACACATGTACATTTAGATCACGCCGGTGCTGCTGGTTTAATGATGGAAAAATGCCCAAATGCTACTTTATATGTGCATTCCCGCGGTGCTCGTCATATGATTGATCCAACAAAACTCATTTTAGGTGCAAAAGCTGTGTACAAAGAAGATTTCGATACACTTTTTGATCCAATTCTTCCAATTGAAGAAGAACGTGTTCATATTGTACAACATGGTGATACGTTACAAATTGCAGAAGATCGCATCCTTACGTTTTATGATACACCAGGACATGCGAAGCACCATATTAGCATTCACGATTCATTAACAAACGGCATTTTTACTGGCGATACAATTGGAATTTATTATAGAGAACTTGCAGACCTTGGTGTAGAATTGTATTTACCATCAACGTCCCCTTCACAATTCCAACCAGATGCGATGATTGCTTCTAAAAATCATATTCAAAGTATGAATGTAGATACTATTTATTTCGGCCATTACGGTGCATCGTCCAATGTTACAGAAGTATATAACCAACTAGAACATTGGTTACCTATTTTCGTTCATACTGGTAAAGAGGTCTTTGAAAAATATAATGATTTCGATGAGGCTACTAAAGCATTACAAACTATATTAATGGATAAAATTTCTTCTCACCTTACAAAGTTAAGCGTTCCATCAAATCATTCCGTTTATAACATTTTACATCTAGATATAGAAATTAGTGCGATGGGCATTATTGATTATTTCACTAAGCTAGAAAAAACAAATTCCACTATTAATTAGCAGAAAAAAGAGATATACAACAGTCGTTATTGTATATCTCTTTTTTCTTTGAATATATTTTTAGTAAAGGATGGTGGAATATAATGCAAAAAGTGATGCTATACCTCTGCTTCACATTATTTATCGTCTTATTATTATTTGTCGGAGTGAAAATTCAATTTTATTTAGATACAGATGCGCAGGTAAACTTTAACGTTTATCCAAGATTATTCTACTTTACACTCTTCCCTCTTATCGTTGGCATTTTATTACGATTCCTTCAATCCATTAATCGCGAAACGAGTAAACAAAACTGGCGCTTTCAACCGGATAAATTTATTGCTATTACGTTGCCTACGCTATTTATTTCCTTTTCTCCAGCTCTACTCTTTTCACCAGTTGATGCGTACCTACCTTATTTAGCTAATATTATTCTTATCAATACAACTTTTGTTACGATAATAAGTTTAATAGCTGGCTATTCCCTTTTAGATTGTTTTATACAAAAAGATACTGCAAATATGAAAAAATATACTTGATGAACAATACTTAAATGTCATTGGTTTCGGCGGTTTATTTATAAATGCAATGTTACTTGTACAAGTTGCTATACATGAGAAAAGGAAATTTATGTTAAAATAAAGAAAATCGTGTACTAATTCAAATGATACTTCAACTAAGGGAGAATTATTATGTATAGACTTTTTGGATTCTCGTGTCTAATGTTTCTCGCAAGTATATGTTCTTTCTTTATTCTAAGAGGACCTAATGCAAATTTAACCTTAATTATTACGATTCTAGCTATACTTTCATTACTCGGCATTATTTTTGCGATAGCATCAAAAAATTGGTTATTCGGAATAGTTGGTACTGCATTAAATGGTGTAATACTAGTATTGGTATATTTCTTATTGCTAGCAAAAGGAATAGGTGGTTAATATATTTCCGTTTCAATAAGAAAAGCTCAGAGCTTAGGCTATGAGCTTTTTTACTTATCTCACCTTTTCATCTACATACCCCATAAACTGCTCCGCTTTAATAAATCTTTCTTTGTACGCCTCAGGTATTTCTTCTACTTTTATTGCACCAGTTGATTTTGTCTTCACTCGTACAATTTCATGTGTCATTAAAGCTTCCATATAGCGATCAAACTCTTCTTGCGTTAATACTTCCCTACTTGATTTATGACCATTTAATTTATCAAAGTATGGTTGAAGGCCCATACTTACCTTTTTCATTTCTTCTCTTTTTGCTGGTGATAATGCATCATAATCAATATTACCGTTCGAATCTCCGTACGCAAGCTTTGCATTTGTTAATTTCTTTAGTTCTTTTGTAAACACTTCATATTCTTTTGTACCCATTTCATCTTTCGCTTCTGATAACTTTGCACTAAAACGCATGTACACCTCTAATGTCATCGTTCCAGCATGTTTTTTTAAATTCTCAAAAGATCCGTATATACCATCTGCCATAATAGATTGATACGCAAAACCAGTCGTCGGGATTAAAAAAGCCGCTGCAAGTACTCCTGCGATAAGGCGTTTCTTCCTCTTACGCCCTCCTTGATTCATTTTTATTTGAACAATTACTTTTTCTTTCAACTCCGGCGGGGCAACAATCCCCTTCGCTTCTTCTTGTATAGATTCTTTAACTCTACAATCTAAACTCATTTCACATTCCCTACCTCTCCTAAAAAGATTTCTTCTATTTGCTCTTTTTGACGTAGTTTTTTTAATGCTGCGTGAATTCTAGATTTCACAGTACCAATTGGAATATGTAATATTTGTGCTACTTCTTCTTGAGAGTAATCGTGTAAGTATCTTAAGATAATAACTTGTTTCAATTTATACGGTAAATTATGAATAAGTTCGATTAGTTTTTGATTTGATATTTTACTTACAACATCGTTAGAAAAATCAATTTGTACTGGTTTTCTTTGCTCTTCTGCTTTTTTTACAATTCGTAGTCGCATCCACCTCTTTCTTCTATACGAGTGAATTTGTTTAATCGCAAGTCCAATTAACCAAGGACGAAATGGCTTTTCGCTATCATACTTATGAAGCGATTCATATAGCTGTATGTATATTTCTTGAACGACATCATCTACATCTACTTTATCTTCAATCAAAAAATGTACTGTTTTATATACTTCTTGAATCGTCACATCATACAACTCACTATACGCTTCTTTATTTCCTGATAAAGTTAATTGAATTAAATGTACGTAATCTATTTCACTCTTCATATACCAGCCCTCCTTTGTCTTACACAATATATTGGCAAGTAATTTATATTTCGTTCGATTTTTCTAAAAAATTTTATATAAATTAATATAATAATTCAATACGTTCATAAGCTTCACTTATAACCTTGCATAACTATTATATAATTTTCCAATTTCTAATGAAGACTTAAAATGATTTATATAGTCAAATTTAGGAGGATACATGATGAAAGCTATCGTTGTAACGTCGTTCGGTGGTCCTGAAGTGATGAAATATACAGATGTGGATATACCGGCTATTTCAGACAATCAAGTTTTAATTCGTGTTGTTGCTACTAGTGTTAATTTTGCCGATATTAAGTCCCGTTATGGAAAAAAAGGAAATACAGCACTACCTTTTATACCAGGTATAGATACTACTGGTATTGTAGAACGTGTCGGTTCTCAAGTTAAAAATATTCATCCTGGTCAGCGAGTCATTGCTTTTCCCAAAAATGGATCTTACGCAGAATACGCTGTCGCAAACGAAAACCTTACTTTCGTTTTGCCTGATAAAGTCGATTTTCAAACTGCAGCTGCTTGTCCAATTGTATCTTTTACAAGCTATAATTTACTTGCAAATGTTGCAAGGCTACAACAAGGTGAGTCCGTACTCATTCATGCAGCGGCTGGTGGAATTGGTACTACAGCAATTCAACTTGCTAAACTATTAGGGGCTGGAACTGTTATCGGTACTGTCGGAAATGAATCAAAAGGTAAAATCGCTTTAGACGCTGGAGCTGATTATGTTATTTGTCATCAAAATGAGGATTTTGTAGAGAAGGTCAATGAGCTGACAAATGGCGAAGGGGTCGATGTAATTTTAGATTCTATTTCTGGAACTGTTTCAGAAAGAAGTTTAAAATGTCTTGCTTATTATGGTCGCCTCGTTCATTTCGGTAATGCTAGCGGTGAAATTGGTAACTTTCAAACGAAAGATTTACACGCAAGTTGCCGCTCTATACTCGGTTTTAGCTTCGGCACTACACGAAAAAAACGTCCTGAACTCCTCCAAGAAACAGCAAATGAAGTTTTCCGTTATTTACGTGACGGAAGTTTGCAAATTAAGGCTACGAAATCTTTTCCACTTCAAGATGCAGGGAAAGCACATGAATGGGTCGAAAGTAGAAAAAGTACAGGGAAAGTAATACTAACTGTTCAGTCCTCTTCCTGAAATGAATACTTGAAACTGAGGTGTCATTCATGGGATCACGAATTATGCATGCTATTATCGCCAACAAGATTGCCGAAAAACTATGTATTCAAGATAAAACTTCTTTCATACTCGGAGGAGTAGCCCCTGATGCGGTTCATTCAGCAGAAGAAAAAGGAACTTCACACTTTTACGCTGGCACAACGAAAAACTATACGAGAAGGATAGATTTCAATTCTTTTTTTCAAAAATATAAAGTTCATATGGATTCCCCTTTCCTCTTAGGTTATTACACCCATCTCATTGCCGATGACAATTGGCTAAGTGGCTTTTTTCTACCATGGCTAAAAAATAGAATAGAAAATGACGAAACGATCGCACCTATGTACTATAACGATTTTAAATTGTTAAATGCAAAGTTGCTTTATCATTACGATAACGAACAACGGCTCTTCTCTCTTCTCAATCAAGAGGCTCACATTATGGATATTGAAGAGGTTGCTAAAGAAAACGTATTAGCTTTTCGAAAGTATCTTTTTGAAGATATGTTGTACCCAGAGCAACATTTGCATGAAGACTTACAAGTATTTATGTTTATTCAAATCGTTGGTTATATTGAGACAGCTATTGAAAAAGGCGTATTTTATATTAATCAACTCTCTAATGAAAAATCCACTTCAAACATGTAATCCCCCTCAATATATTTGAGGGGGATTTTCACATAGCAATATTATTATTTGTTCTTTTCCATAACTGCAAAATAATTCCCTTCACTATCAGCAAAGTTAAACACTTTGCCAGAAGGCATTGTTACCATTTCACCAACAGTAACATTTTTATTTTTTAAATCTGTATATAATTGATCAAGATTTTCTGAGAAGAACATTAAGGATGGTGTACCAAGATTTAATTCTGGGCTCATTTTCGAAATAACTTCTTTATTATGTAATATAATGCTTGTTTCTGCACCGCTAGTTGGAGCGATTTCAATCCATCTCATTCCTTGCTTATTATCTTCCTCTGCAACTACATGAAACCCTACCTTTTCCGTCCAAAAGTTTACTGCCTCATCTTGATTATTTACATATAACATAATTTGTCCAACTTTATGAATCATTTCATTTCCCCCTAATTGTTTTTATATTCTATGTAGCTTTCTACAGATACTATCGTTATTCCTTTTGAGTTGGTATGTACTTCTTTGCAAAATTTATCGACTGACTCATCCCATCCAGTTCATCAAAATAATCATTTCTTTCAATCATGTTATATCCATCGAATCCAATTTCATCTAATACTTTGAAGAATATATCGAAATCCACTTCACCATTTCCTACTGCTACTTCAATATACTTACTTGAACTATCGCTTTTCACTTTTGTACAATCTTTAATATGAGTTTGTACTATATAATCTTTTAATAGCAATAAACCTTCTACAGGATTTTCATTTACATCACTAATTAAATTTGCTGGGTCAAAGTTAACCGCTAATCCTTTTGAATTTATATTTTCTATAAATCGCTTTAACACTATCACTTTTTCAGATCCTGTCTCAATAGCGAAAAATCCTCCAAATCTGAACGCTAAGTCTCCTATTTCATTACAAACAAAAAAGACGTAACTACAAATAGTTACGCCTTCCTCATCATTTATCTAGGCTTTTTCTTCCCAGTAAATGCTGGTTTCTTTTTCTTTGGTGCTTTCGGTTTCGTTTCTACAAATGATCCTTTGAACATTTCTTGCTTCGTAAATACGATACCTAGTTTTTTCGCAAATTGTAATAATTTACGCTCTTCTTGTGGTGTTACAAGAGATACAACAGTTCCTTCTTTACCCATACGTCCAGTACGTCCTGAGCGGTGAATATATTGGTCTACTGTGTCTGGTAATTCTAAGTGAATTACATGTGTTAAATCGTCAATATCGATACCGCGTGCCGCAATATCAGTAGCAAGGAGAATTTCTAATTTCCCGCCGCGGAATGCACGCATTGTCGCTTCACGCTCTTGTTTACTTGCTTCTGCATGAAGAGCCGCTGCTTTCATTTTACGGAATTTCAATTTCTGAGTAATTTCATCTAAACGGAATGGGTCATTTAAGAAAGCAACTGCTTTTACATCGCCCATATGCATAATTCTTCTTACGAAATCATTTTTTTCGCGTCGCTCACAAATGATATACGTATGCTCAACTAAGCTTTTTGACTCTGCACGTGTTACACGTACTAATTGTGGTTCAACTGCTAAATCACGTGCCGCGTCTTCTGCTGCTTTTGTCATTGTTGCCGAGAAGAACACTAATTGACGATCGCGCATTGTAGATTTAATTACATCTTGTACAGCGCCCATCATTTTTTGTTTTACAATTTGATCAAACTCATCGAATACAATTGTTTTCACTTCATGCATCTTTAGCTTTTTCATACGAATTAATTCTAAAATACGTCCTGGTGAACCGACAATTACTCTCGGGTGTTTCTTTAATTTTTCAACTTGGCGCTTAATATCTGCACCACCAATTAAAGATGCCCCTGAAATTTCAGTTCCTGCTGTAAACTTTTGAACCTCTTCATGAATTTGCATGACAAGCTCACGCGTTGGAGCTAAAATTACAACTTGTGGTTGTTTTACTTCAGGATTAATTTTATGTAAAAGGGGTAATAAGTACGCTAATGTTTTTCCTGTTCCAGTTGGAGATTCAGCTATAACGTCTTGTCCTTCTAAAATAGTTGGAATCGCTTGTTTTTGAATTTCAGTTAATTCTTTAAAACCAGCCTTCTCCCAAGCTTGTTGTAAAAATGGTTGCATATCTTTTATCATTTGTTTTTCTCCTTTATCTCTATTTTTGAAGAAAATGTTGTATTGTTCGCACCGTTTCTATCATGTGTGAAATAACAGCTATTAAATCATCAACATGGTCTTCTGTAATCGCTTTTTGAAATAGAACCTCTACCTTATTATGATATGAAATCGCTTGCTTATTATATTCGTATGAAAGTTTTTGCGTAATCATTCTTTCTTTTCCCCATATAGAATGCATGAAAGTTTCAATTTCACCGCACACTACTTCTGGTTTTTCAATCGGGAATGAAAATGCTAACTTCATTTCGCATCCTGGTGTAAATTGTGGTACTTCTAATATTTCACCAGACAAGTTCTTTGCATCTACAGATAATGAAAATGTTGCTTCTACTAGTGGTTCGAACGGTTCTGTTAATTGAAATGAAATATGATATATACGACTTAATGAAGCAAGGTCCATCATATCTTTTCGATCTGTTACAAGAATATCTCCATGTAAATCAAAATCATATACAGCGCCTTCTACGATTACTTTTAAATTATCAAAAGCAGTTGGATCAAACATAATTTCCTCCAAAAAACAGGCGCCTTTCGATGGAAAGGCGCCACTTGATGTATATATAGTTTACAGATAAACGAGATGAATTACAACCTTTTAGAATAAACCTACTGCTTTTCCATCTTCATTTACATCCATTTGTAGTGCTGCTGGTTGTTTTGGAAGGCCTGGCATTGTTAACATTGTTCCTGTTAACGCAACGATAAAGCCTGCACCAATAGATGGTTTTAGCTCACGAATTGTAACGATAAAGTCAGATGGACGACCTAATTTCGTTGCATCGTCAGAAAGAGAGTATTGTGTTTTCGCCATACAAATTGGTAGGTTACTCCAACCTTCGCCTTCATATTGAGCTAATTGCTTACGTGCTTTCGGAGCAAATTCAATGTCTTTTGCGCCGTACACTTTTTGAGCAATTGTACGAATTTTCTCTTCTAATGGTAATTCTAATTCATAAAGTGGTGCGTAGTTGTTTTCACCTTTTTCAATCTCTTTTAACACTTTTTCAGCAAGGTCAACTCCGCCTTGGCCACCTTTCTCCCAAACTTCTGTTAAGGATACCGCATAGCCACGCTCATTACACCATTCTTGTAAGTATGCAACTTCTGCATCTGTATCTGTAATGAATTTATTAATTGCAATTACGAAAGGCACACCGAAGCTTTGAATTGTTTCAACGTGCTTCTGTAAGTTCTCCATACCTTTTGCTAATGCATCTACATTTTCTTCTTTTAATTGATCTTTTGCTACGCCACCATGCATTTTAAGCGCACGAATAGTCGCAACAATAACAACTGCTTCTGGTTTAATGCCAGCTGCACGAGCTTTAATATCTAAAAACTTCTCTGCACCTAAATCAGCACCGAATCCAGCTTCTGTAATAACATAATCACCTAATTTTGCTGCCATTGTTGTAGCAATAACACTGTTACAACCGTGAGCGATATTCGCAAATGGTCCGCCGTGAATGATAGCTGGTGTATTTTCTAACGTTTGTACTAAGTTTGGTTTTAATGCGTCCTTTAATAATAATGTTAACGCACCTTCTACACCTAAGTCTTTAACCGTTACAGGTTGATTGGCAAAGTTATAAGCAACTACGATGCGAGATAGACGCGCTTTTAAATCTTGAATATCTGTTGCAAGGCAGAATACGGCCATAATTTCAGATGCTACTGTAATATCGAAACCGTCTTCACGTGGTACACCTTGAACTGGCCCACCAAGACCAATTACTACGTTACGTAGGGCACGATCATTTAAGTCAACACAGCGTTTCCAAACGATTTTACGTGTATCAATTCCAAGTGTGTTTCCTTGTTGGATATGATTATCAATAAACGCCGCTAACGCGTTATTAGCAGTTGTAATCGCATGGATATCTCCAGTAAAGTGAAGGTTAATGTCTTCCATTGGTACAACCTGTGAAAAACCACCACCTGCTGCTCCGCCTTTTAGTCCCATCGTTGGTCCAAGAGATGGTTCGCGAAGTGCAATTACTGTTTTCTTACCAATTTTATTAAAAGCTTGACCTAAACCAACTGTTACTGTTGATTTACCTTCTCCAGCTGGAGTTGGGTTAATCGCTGTTACTAAAACAACTTTACCGTCTTTCTCATTCTGTAAGCGCTTAAAAATATCAAGAGATAACTTACCTTTATAATGCCCGTATGGCTCTAATTCATCTTCTAAAATATTTAAATCAGCTGCAATTTCTTGAATCTTTTTCATACTCGCTTCTTGTGCGATTTCAATATCGGATTTAACTGTTGTAGTAGTTGTCATATACCCTAGTCCCCCTTTAATTGGTTCTGATGATATTGTATCAGTTTTTTGTATTTTCTGCACTTATTTACCTCCTAAAAATTCTTTCATTTCTTTATGCGCTTTTTAACATAAATACCCATAAAAATGTTAACGATTGTTGTAACTCTGTAGATAGTTGACCTAACATCTTCTCATTTACTCCGCGCTTATATACACCGATACCATCTATAACTTCAAATCCTTGTTCTTTTGCTAACTGTTCAAATTCCCAAGGCATCATCGTATTACATACAACGTCTTTGCCATATAAACGAGGATAACTGTTCTCTCTTGGCTTTGCTGTCGGTCCTAAAATTGCAATACATGCATACCCATCTCTTTTTAAAACACGCTTTATCTCATTTAATGCTTGTAATGGCTCCTCGGTCCATTCTAAAGAATTAATTGCCATAATTGATTCAAATTGTTCATTTTCAAACGGTAGGGATGAAAGATCTCCTTTTATAAAAGATAAATCAGGTCCTTCTCCGCGCTCCTTCCCTTTTTGAATCATCACTTCTGATAAATCTACTCCAACTGCTTTATAGCCCGCGCGATTTAATTTATATGTACCGTATCCATCCCCACAACCAACATCGAGCACCCGAGCTCCTTTCTTCACGTACTGTTCAAAAAACGGAATAATTGTACTCCTACTTCCGCTGTCCCACATCTCTTGACTATTTTGATTCCAAAAATCTGCACTACTATCCCATTTCTTTTCTGCTGATTCATGCCAATTAAATTTCGTCATGCTCTCCCCTACCTTCACGTTTTATCACTCATTTCATTCTACATCATTTTCCAAAATTCCTGTTTTATCTTCCTTAGGAGATGTACATGTTAACGATGCAATCTTTATTCTCCAATTTTTGCTTTACTTGGGTTTAACTCATACTCATGTTCTTCTCTTTATGTAAGATACTATAAGTACACCCAATTGAAAGAGAGGGATGTACATGCGAAGAAAGAGAAATCATCATTTTAAAAGTGGTGAAAAAAACGAAGAGTATGCAGCTGAAATATCACCAGCTGGCATACCAATTAGACATAAGCGTAAAGAAATTGCAAATGAAATAGAAGGTACAAATACCGGTGCAATGGTAGGCTATGTCGCTTTATTTCTTTCGCTTTTCTCAATTGCATTTTATCCAGTTACACTCGGCTCTCTTGCGATTTTAGTCGGCTTATTAGCTGTCAACTTCGGAGCAAGAACACTTGGATATACAGCAATTGGTTTTGGTAGCTTTTCTGTTTTATTTACTTTACTTTATCCGCTTGCTTTGTCAGCGTTTTAAAAAAACACACCAAGTTATACTTGGTGTGTTCATTCGTGATACAACATAATATGACCGCATCCACAGCAATGCTTCGCTGTAATTTCTTGAAACACTGGATAATTTTCTTCATCTCGATGCTCAATAAATACCTTTTCAAATCGATACATATTTTGTGCATACGCCCAATCTTGTTTCGTACGTGCATACAAAGTTGAGGAAAAAAACTCCTCACCACCGCAAACGATACATACATTCTTCATTACTACCCCTCCTATGCTTGTCTTACTTCATCTATATGAACATAAGCATAAGAAAAAGACCTTCTATTACTAGAAAGTCTTCTCTGAAACAAAAAGAAATGTACCAAACATTCCTACTCCGCTATATTCTTTCGTAACATCAGCTTCTGTTTTAAATGTTTGCTTTACAGTCATAAAGAATACACCATTTCGTGCATCTGTACTTTCAAATTTTAGTTTTTCTTTTTTACCATCTACATTTTGTGTGCATTCAAAACTACTCTCGTCACATTTCAATGCATACTTATCCTCTACATACACTTTAAAATCTGATTCTTTCGGACAAGTTATAAGTAAAATTGCTACAAGAATAATACTTACAATACCCACAATTGTATAATATTTCTTCATTTGTACTCCTTTCAAATGACAAGAAAACTTGACTTCATGCGCCAAGTTTTCTTAGTCCACAACCCATTGCCATTCTTGTTCTTTCTTATCAAAAATAAGCCAACCAGTCTCTGTTGCTTCTTCTTTCAATTCATCGATATTATCTAGCACCTCATCCGTACTTTCATACGAACCCACTACATATACCGGAATTTCAAGACCCCTTCTTGACTCAATTTTCCCTGCCAGATCAATATAAAGACCATCTTCCATTAATGGAATAAGCCCCATAATTACTTCTTTTGAAATTGCTGGGAAAATCTTTGATTTTTGGAAGAAAGAAAAACGTTTCTTACCGAAAGCACCGAGTTTATAAGGAATAACTTTACTTAACATCCCTACAAAGTCTGCAATTCTACGATAATACACTTTGTTGTACCATCCGTCATCATGTGAAAAATAAACAAATCGATTTTTCAATAACGGAAAGAATGTTCTTGCAAGTGGTTCTTTTTTGTGAGCCAAATATAAAAGCTCTGCAATTTCTTTTGGCTCTAATTCATCTAAATCGCTTGCATCATCAAAATCTACCCAACAAAACTCATCAAATTCATCAATCTCTGCTTGAATTAACTTATGTATATTTTCTTCCTCAACATATTCAAATAAAGTATGATAATGAAAATCTGTCCATTCAAAGTTATGCTTTAAAAGCAACACTTGATGAAGCGGTGAAGGGATGTTACTTGCAAACTCTTTAAACGTAATTCCTGATGTGATAAAACAATGACCTCGACGATTACCATTAATATATATCATATTCTTTACTTGGTCAGATCCTCCAGACAAAGCACCTAGCCACCTTCGTTTTATATGTTTCAATTCTATAGCATATTTTAACATGAAAAATTTTAGAAACATAGAAAAAACTTCAAAAACTATTTACAATTTCATGTGTTTTATTACATAGTGATTACAAGAAAAAACGCCTGCTCGTGAGCAGGCGTTTTTAAAGGATTTCATCTGGGTTTTGCGGATGATGATTTCCCTCTTTCTTTTCATCTTTTTGGAACATCGATTGAATTTTATCAATTGTTTGTGGAGCTAATTCAATCATTTTTTCTGCTAAATGTGTCGCATTTTGTAGATGCAGAATATTTACTCCATCTTTGTTCACCACAAGAAATGCTACTGGTGTAATAGAAACACCACCCGCGCTACCGCCACCAAATGCAGGGTTACCGTTCGCTCTTTGTCCATCATTCGTTTGGAAATCAGAACCTCCTGCTCCAAAACCGAACGCTACTTTAGAAACCGTTAACACTACACCACCGTCAGCCGTCTGAACAGGCTCTCCAACAATCGTATTTACATCGACCATTTCTTTTAAATTTTCCATTGCTGCTTTCATTAACCCTTGAATTGGATGATCCACCGTTCATAACCTCCTTTGTCATATCTTTCCTAGTTTTTCCGAAAGTTTGTGAACTAAACATAAAATTTTATATTGCTTTCAAAAAACTCAAGTTTTAAAATTCGGAAAAATAAAAAATATTCCATTTTATGATGATACGAAAATTAAGAAAGATCATGAACAAGTATCCGCTTACCCAAAAGAAGAAGCAGCCCATAACTGATTTATTATTGGAGATATAGAGTCTTTCGGTTATGAAACAGACTTTCAAGATCTGTGGGGAGTATTTAAAGAGAATGGAACATTAAAATCAATTTTACTCGGCTTCCATGATTCATTTATACCATATAGTAAAGAAAAATTTGTTACCTCTCATTATGAGGCACTTCTTTCCGCATATAAGCTGATAAAACTCTCTGGAAAGTCAACTATTGTTGAACGATTTAAAACTGTTTCAAATATACAGCTCGGTACTAAAAATGAAATGTATTTTATAAATGTCTAGATGCCGACAACTTACCTAGTACGCCTGGCCAAGAAACAATTAAACTTGCCACACTAGATGTTGTAGAGCGAATTATGCAATTGCGGAGTAACATCATTGAATTTCCTACAAGATCAAACTGCTGAGGAATACACACTATTAGGGGAGTACCAATATATTGGAAAAATCCACGTTAAGAGCATGCAAGATTTCATACAGGTTTTTGGCTAATTCAGTAACATACGAGAACCCTAAAACCTACGCTAGGATAGGGATACATATAAAGTTGCATAAAATTATATAAAAAGAAAAAGGCAGATTCCTTTTGAGGGTAGGATTTCTCCATGTGCTTGCTACCAATCAGGAGACGTTATGTTAATTGAGGATGAACACAATATATAATAAAAATCCCTCGTTTTTTCTTCTTATCACATGATAAAATGATTATAAGTGATAAATTTCGAAATCATTAGAGAATACAAAAGGATTGATTACATGAAAAAAGGATTAGGATTACTTGTAACTATAATGATTGAAGCTGGAATTGTATATAAATCATCTAAGATCTTAAAATGGAGTTTTGTTGATTTAACTTTCTTCGCTGGAATATGTTTTGTCATTATTACATATTACTTTAGCAGTAAAGGCGGATTTTCTAGCAACAGTGTTCGCCTTCAAGCTCAAGCTAGATTGGGTATTAAAGTAGAGGAAGAAAAATTTGAATTAAGTGTAAATCCTATTTTAATAGGATCTATTGTATATACAGTATTATCTTTAATACTTGTAGTAATAAGTTATTGGGGTTACTTTATCAAATAATTTCACTTCCAATAACGAGAATTATGGTGCGACA
>NZ_BOQB01000109.1 GCF_018332475.1 Bacillus sanguinis
GATGCACTCGTTTTTATTTCGTCTGTAAATACGGCGGTAATTGTTGCAACTGTTCTTTATCTTTTTCACGCTCTCTACGTGCCCACCTAAAAAATACATAGCCTATAATCGTACCGTACACTATTTCCTGGACAATTTTCATAATGATGCCACCTGTTTGTTGATCTTGTACGACCGGCATCCAGTGTAAAAATTCTGGTCCAGTTATATTTAAATCAGATAAAGTTCCCGCTGGTACACAAAGTTCCATCGCCTTCATCCAAGCAGCCGAATCCGTATACGTTGCAAATAACGGTGCAGTTGCAAAAATGATTAACGCGCAAGCTGGCGTTAATAATATACCGTTAGCAAACATATAACCAAGTTTCTTTATATCACTTAATGTTTGATATTCTGGTAATGGATTTAGCATCGGCCACCACATCATGATTGCCGTAAAGAACAAAATAGCGAGACAAATAGGATGAGCAATTTGACTTTGTTTTACTGTATCAAAAACAACTGGTAAATGATAAAAAGAAAACAGGCCATTAAATACAAACAATGCAATAAGTGGCTTAGCAAATATCTTTAATATAATTTGAACAAACTTAAAAGAAGTAATATAACGATATAACCAATCTGGTATACCAAGTAACAATAACGGTGGAACGGCAATATACATAACTGCCATTTCAAACATATGTGCACTAAATATAATATGACCAATTAAATCAATAGGCCCTCCCTTTACAAAATACAAAAGAACAATCCCGGTCGTAAAATAAAAAACTTGCTTCTTACTTACCTTTGTCGCATGTTCAAATCGCATTCTATACGGCCCAATAATTAAAAAGTACCCGATAAGGATCGAAAGCATAAATAGTAAAAAGATCGGACTCCATAGAGCTTGAAAACCAAATATCCACAAGTTACTCATTGTCACACCTACCTTCTTAAGGTTATCTTTTCACATAACATGAAGAGGGAGCTGTGACGACACAAGCTCCCTTATTCTTCACTTTTCAAATCCACACAATTGTCATAAAAGCTAAAATTGTAATTAACCCAATCAACAGACCAGAATAAAGAAAGAAACTTGCCGCTTCATGTCCTTTATGACTCATGTGCATAAAATAATACAATTGAAAAATTACTTGTACCACCGCTAATAGTAATATAAATGGTACTGAGAACGTCGGACTAAAAGTTTTCGGATATGCTACTGCTGCAAATGCAACTAATGTTAAAAAAATCATTAATGCAAATGTAATAACTTGATGCTTCATTTCCTCCGCACTTTTTCTCTTCCGATAAACAAGATCAACTTTAGGATTATTCGTTTGCTTTATCGCCATTGTTTATCCCACCATTCCCATCAAATATACTACAGTGAAAATAAACACCCAAACTACATCAATAAAGTGCCAATAAATCGATGCAACATAAAACTTCGGTGCATTGTATAAATTCAGACCTCTCTTCGCGTTTCTAAAGATTAATGTTAAAATCCAACACAATCCAAACAATACGTGGAGTCCATGTGTACCAACAAGAGCATAAAACGCGGAACCAAACGCACTACTTCTCATAGTATGCTTAAATTCATGCGTATAATGATAAAACTCATATATCTCAAATCCTAAAAAACCTAAACCTAACAGAACTGTTACTAGTAGCCAAAGTTGCATTTTTTTAAAGTTAAAGTTTTTCATATGATACATCGCATAAACGCTCGTTAAACTACTCGTTAATAAAAGCATCGTCATAATGAAAACGAGTGGCATTTGGAACATCTCTTGAGATGTTGGTCCACCATTTGTAGAATTCTTCAAAGCTAAATATGTGCCAAACAAGGAAGCGAACAATACTGTTTCGCCTCCAAGAAATAACCAAAAACCGACAAACTTATTTTTTCCCTCAAGGGTTGCTTTTTCAGGCTCTGCTGGAAATGTTTCATTCGTTAATTTTTCATCTACATGCATTATGCCTTGCCCCCCTTATCTTCTAAGTCTTCCTTATGAATATGATATCCATGATCATCAATTACTGAACGTAGGAACATTGCGCCAAATGTAATGATTAAACCGATAATTGCTATTAATAACCAAAACTTATCTTTTCCACCCTGCATATACATTGCACCGAATGCCGCTATAAACAATCCTAAAGAAATGATAAATGGTGAAAACGATGGATTTGGCATATGAATATCGCCAACCGGTTCCGCCGCTGTCATCTCTTTATTCCCTTCACGTTTTTCAATCCAAAACGGATCTAACCCGCGAACAAATGGCAATTGTTTAAAGTTATATTCCGGTGTAGGTGCTGGCATTGTCCATTCTAATGTACGTGCATCCCATGGATCACGACCAGCCTTTTCTTTTGATACTGTTGTTTTGATTACATTGAATAGAAGAACAATCGTTCCAAGAGCCATAAATACCGCTCCAATAGAACTAATCATATTCCCCATTTCCAACCCTTGACCTTCAAGATATGTGTAATAACGACGCGGCATACCAATCAAACCAAGGAAATGCTGAATGAAGAACGTTAAATGGAAACCGATAAAGAATAACCAAAATGTTATCTTTCCTAACGTTTCATTCAATACTTTATTAAACATCAGTGGCCAATAATAATGAGCTCCTGCAAGTAAACCAAATACAACACCGCCGACAATTACATAATGAAAGTGTGCTACTACGAAATAATTGTCATGAAATTGATAATCAGCTGGCGCAGATGCTAGCATAACACCTGTAACTCCCCCCATTACGAATGATGGAATGAAAGCTACTGCCCACATCATCGGTGTCGTAAAACGAATACTTCCGCCCCACATCGTAAAGAGCCAGTTGAATATTTTAATACCGGTCGGAACCGCAATCGCCATTGTTGCAACTGAGAAAATAGCATTTGCAACTGGACCAAGCCCAACAGTAAACATATGATGCGCCCATACCATAAATCCTAGGAATCCAATTAATACTGTCGCAAACACCATCGATGAATAACCAAATAATCGCTTTTTCGAAAATGTCGCGAAGATTTCTGAGAATATTCCGAAAGCTGGGAGTATAAGAATGTATACTTCTGGATGACCGAAAATCCAGAATAAATGCTCCCATATAATTGTATTCCCGCCCAATGCTGGATTAAAGAAACTTGTTCCAAATAAACGATCTAACATTAAAAGTCCTAACCCTACAGTTAACGGCGGAAAAGCGAATAAAATTAGCGAAGATGTTACAAATGTCGTCCATGTAAACATTGGCATACGCATATACGTCATTCCTGGCGCGCGCATATTAATAATGGTTACAAGGAAGTTAATACCTCCAATTAATGTACCAATACCGGAGATTTGCAAGCCGAGTACATAAAAATCAACACCATGGCCTTTAGAGGCTAAAGCTAAAGATGCATAAGATGTCCATCCTGCATCAGGTGCTCCACCTAAAAACCAACTTAAATTTAAAAATACTCCACCAAAGAAAAATAACCAAAATCCGAGTGAATTCAAAAACGGGAACGCTACATCGCGTGCACCAATTTGAAGTGGTACAGCGGCGTTCATAAATGCAAACACGAGTGGCATAGCTGCGAGGAAAATCATTGTTGTACCGTGCATCGTTAATACTTGATTATAAGCATCCCCAACAAGAAAAGCGTTGTTAGGAATCGCTAATTGAAGGCGAATAAATAGAGCTTCTATTCCGCCTATTACAAAAAACAATCCACCTGCAATTAAATAGAGAATGGCAATCTTTTTATGGTCTACTGTCGTTAAATAATCCCATATGACAGCACCCATCCCCTGTTTTTTTGCTACAGAACTCACGTTTTCAACCTCCCCTTCGCGAATAATCCCTCTTTACTTTTCAACTTTTAACGTTTGTAAGTATGCATTTAATGCATCAATTTGATCATCCGTTAAGTTGCCATATTTACCAGTCATTTTATTTCCTGGTTTCATATTTTCAGGATCTTTCAGCCATTTTTTTAAGTTTTCTTCATTGTTTTCGGCAATACCGGCAACCATATCGCGATCCGCAAAGTTTGCTAAGTTTGGTGCGATACGAGCGGAAGGTGGTCTACTATCATTAGATCCAACTGCGTGACAACCAATACAGCTTTTATTAAATATTTCTTGGCCCTCTTGCGCCTTTGTTGAAGCTACTTCTTTCTTCCCATCAATCTTCTTCATATCAGCAAGCCACTTTTTGTACTCGCTTTCATCTAAAGCTTTCACTTTGAATTGCATTAAAGAATGTGATGGGCCGCAAAATTCTGTACAAAAACCATTATAAGTGCCCGATTTATCTGCCTTTAACCACATTTTGTTCACATTATCTGTATTTGTGTCCATTTTCCCAGCTAATGATGGAACCCAAAACGAATGTTTAATATCGGCACCCTTCAAATTCAAATACACTTTCTTACCTGTGGGGATGACTAAATCTTGAGAAGTTACTATTTTTTCTGATTTATAAGAAAATTCCCACCAATAAAGATTCGCTGTTACATCAACAACGATAGTATCTTTATCAATATTCTTTTTCTCCATCGCACTTACATCAGCAAGTTTGAATGTATATGTAACCGTCGGAACAGCTAAGATTAACAAAAGAATAATCGGAATAACTGTCCATATAATTTCTAGTTTGTGATTCCCTTCAACTTGCTCCGGAATATAATCTTCCTGACCTTTCTTTTGTCGGAAACGCACAATTACATATAAGAAAATAATAGTAACTACTAGTACTACTCCTACCATAATCGCAGTTGCTAGTAAGAGCAAATCATATTGCATTTTTGCTACTTCTCCTTGCGGAATTAAAGTAGATTGAAAGGCTTTACCGCATCCCCCTAACAGTAAAGCCAGCAGTGAAACGAACGAAAGCAGTCGCCACTGTTTCTTCATACAAACAACCCCCACTTTCCTTGTGAATTAGATTGTACTTTATAGTTAAGTAAAGTAAATCTCAACGTAAAGAAATCCAATTATGTCGTTGTCTTAGAAGAATGTAACTACAATCATTGATACAAATAAGATTGTTAAATAATTTAGGGAATAAACAAACATTTGCACAGACCATTTGATGTCATCTTTCTTACGGAAGCCATAAAATCCTAAAACGATCCATCCGATGTTAAGCAGTGTTGCAATTACCATAAATGTTATCCCTAGTCCACTCATATAAAATGGTAGTGGTAATAAACATACTGTCCAAATCATAATTTGGCGTTTCGTAATTTCAAATCCATGAACTACAGGAAGCATTGGAATTCCTGCATTTCGATATTCATCAACACGTTTCATTGCTAATGCAAGGAAATGTGGGATTTGCCAAATAAACATAATTAAAAATAGCATCCAAGCAATTGGATGGCCTAAAGATGGATCGATTGCTGCCCATCCAATTAAAGGTGGAACTGCACCAGATATACTACCTACAACAGTATTTAGTGTATACTTTCTTTTTGTCCATAAACTATATAGAACAACATATGTGAAAGCACCAATAAATCCCATTAACACTGCCATTGGTGTTGTTAATAATAAAAATACAAACCCAAGAAGTAATATAACTAATCCAAATGTAAGTGCAAATCCTGGTTTATACTTTCCAGTAACCGTTGGACGGGTCTTTGTTCTTTCCATTAATGGATCGATGTCTCGATCAATGTAGTTGTTTAAACAACATACCCCTGCCATAACTAATCCAGAACCAACGATTGTAAAAAATAACTTATCCAAATTGTCCATTACACTTAATCCATTAAAGTGTAATGCCAACCAAAATCCTGTAAATACAGTAAGTGTATTTGAGTTTACAATCCCCATTTTAACGAGTGCTTTTAAATCTTGTAACCGAGTTGTTTCCGGTACACTTGTAACAGCAGACTCATCATGCAGCTCACTTGTTGCATGGTTCATCACTTTAACCCCCTCTTAAAACTTTCATCTTTCTTTTTGCGCCTATTTCAAATGAAATATTTTGCTTCTATATAGCAATATTATTACAGTAGAAACATTGTTAACCCATTCTACTACTAATCTACGCCCATACTCCAATATATTAAATCATATTTCCCGAACATTTTGTGAAGAAAACATGAACTTTTTGTGTCGAATATAAAAAACTTAATTCTTACTTATCCTTATCATAACATGATGTCACCTTCTATCATAAACTTTTTTGTCATATTTAACACGTATTCTCCCCATTTCTTTTCAAAATAGCCTATTTTTCACCTAAAAATTTCCTTATATATTCTATTTCCACACCCATTTTCTCTCCCCTGTCTTCCCCCGCCATTTCTTTGCTATTTTATTATTTTTTATATATCATAGGAACTAGCGCGTTTTATTCTATACATAATGGAATGAAAATATTTCGCAATAACTTCATAGCAGAAAGATGGTGAACGAGATTGCAACGCTTTATTAAATGGTTAGCAGTCATTACAAGCCTTGATTTATTAATAGTTTTATTAGGAGGCGCTTTAGTTACAAAAACAGGTTCTGGTCAAGGGTGCGGTAAATCATGGCCACTTTGTAACGGTGAACTTGTTCCATCTAATTTATCAATGGAAACTATTATTGAACTAAGTCATCGCCTTACATCAGGATCAGCAGGAATTCTTGTCACTCTCCTTTGTATTTTGTCCTGGAAATATTATAAACATGTGCGCGAAACAAAAACGTTAGCAATTTTATCCTTCGTATTTTTAGTTGCACAAGCATTAATGGGAGCCGCAGCGGTTGTTTGGGGACAAATGCCAGCTGTACTTGCTATCCATTTCGGTATTTCCTTAATTTCATTTGCTTCTGTTATTTTATTAACGTGTCTTATCTTTGAAATTGACCAAAAATTCGATGCACGTTCACTTATTATGGACAAAAAAATGAAATTTCATATTTATGGTGTAACAATTTACTGTTATCTCGTTGTCTACACAGGAGCTTTAGTACGTCACGAACGAGCTAGCTTAGCCTGTCCAGACTTCCCTTTATGTAGCAAAAATAGACCTATGCCAACTCAACTCCATGAATGGGTTCAAATGGGACATAGAGTTGCAGCAATGTTAATTTTCGCTTGGATACTATACGCGATGATTCTCGCTATACGCCATTACAAGCAGCAGCCTGTCGTATACTGGGGATGGATCATTTCATTTATCCTTGTTACACTTCAAGCTATCGTAGGAATTTTAGTCGTATTTACAAATGCTAGTTTAGCAATGGCATTATTACATTCACTATTCATTTCTTGCTTGTTTGCTGTACTATGCTATTTAGTTATGTTAGGTACAAGAAGTAAAGTGAATGCAAAAGAAGCTGAATCAACTTCTAAACAAACAAAATAAATTCACATTAAAATACCTTGCCGAATTGGCAAGGTATTTTTTCTTAATAAAGAAAAAGAGCTGCATTTATACAGCTCTTTTCTATTTTAGTGATCTAATTCAATGAGTAAGTCACCCGTTTGAATTGCGTCCCCATCGTTAACATATGCTTTTTTCACTTTACCATTGAACGGCGCTTGAACCGTCGTTTCCATTTTCATCGCTTCTGTAATTGCCATAGAATCGCCTTTTTTCACTTCATCGCCTTCTTTGACAACTACTTTAATAACCGTTCCTGGCATTGTTGCACTAATGTGGTTTGGATTCTCACGGTTTCCTTTCACACGTTGTGCAACTGTTGCTTTCACACTCTCGTCTTTCACAACAATCTCACGTGGTTGACCGTTAAATTCCAAGTAAAGAACACGATTTCCATCTGGCTGAGGCTCTCCGATTGATACTAGTTTTACCATCAATGTTTTACCTTGTTCAATTTCCACGTTGATTTCTTCACCAAGTCTCATACCATAGAAGAATGTTGGTGTATCAAGCACAGATACACTTCCATAAAGCTCAGCAACTTTTTCGTAATCCATAAATACTTTTGGATATAATGCATATGCAACGACATCAAAAATCGTCACTTCACGTCCAAGTTTATGGAATAACTCTTCTTTTAACGCATCGAAATCTACTGGCTCTAATAATTCACCTGGTCTTACTGTTAATGGCTCTTTCCCTTTTAAAATAATTTCTTGTAATTTTTTCGGGAAACCACCATATGGTTGTCCTAAATCTCCTGAGAACATTTCAACAACAGATCCTGGGAAATCCATAGAATGCCCACGCTCTAAAACATCTTGTTCTGTTAAGTGATTTTGAACCATAAATAATGCCATATCACCGACAACTTTAGATGATGGTGTAACTTTAACAATATCGCCAAACATGTCATTCACACGGCGGTACATTACTTTCACTTCATCGAAGCGATCTCCTAAACCAACCGCTTTCGCTTGTTGTTGTAGATTACTATATTGTCCGCCTGGCATTTCGTGCATATATACCTCTGTATGAGGTGCATTCATACCACTTTCAAACGGTGCGTAGTATTTACGTACATCTTCCCAATAATGAGATAGTTTTTCTAATGAATCTATATTAACGTCTGGCTGTCTTTCATTTCCACCTAATGCATAGTATAGCGTGTTCGCACTTGGTTGTGACGTTTGGCCAGCCATAGAACTTACTGCTACATCGACTATGTCAACACCTGCTTCAATTGCCTTCGTATACGTTAATATACCATTTCCACTCGTATCGTGTGTATGCAGGTGAATCGGAATCGATACCGTCTCTTTTAATGCCGACACTAGATCATACGCTGCGTTTGGTTTTAGTAAGCCCGCCATATCTTTAATGCCTAAAATGTGAGCTCCTGATGCTTCCAACTCTTTCGCTAAATTTTTATAGTAATTCAAATCATATTTACTACGTAACGGATCATGAATATCTCCTGTGTAGCACATTGTTGCTTCTGCAATTTTACCAGTATCTCGTACAGCATCAATCGCAACCCTCATACCTTCTACCCAGTTTAAGCTATCAAAAATACGGAACACATCAATTCCAGCTTGAGCAGAACATTCCACAAATTTTTGAATTAAATTATCTGGATAGTTTTTGTAACCAACTGCGTTTGAAGAACGAAGTAACATTTGGAATAAAACGTTTGGCATTTTTTCACGAAGATCTAGTAATCGTTCCCATGGATCTTCCTTTAAGAAACGATATGCAACATCAAACGTTGCACCGCCCCACATTTCCGCTGAGAATAGGTTCGGTAACATTCTCGCTGTCGGCTCTGCAATTTGATGTAAATCTTTTGTACGAATACGTGTCGCAAGTAATGACTGATGCGCATCACGGAATGTTGTATCTGTTAAAAGGACACGTTTTTGATCTTGTACCCACTTTACTAATCCATCTGCTCCACGCTCATCCAAAATTTGTTTCGTTCCATTTTGAATTGGCTCTGAGTGTAATACATTCGGTATACGAGCATCCGGGAAAATTGGTTTCTCTTTTTTCCCTACTCCAGGGAAGCCGTTTACTGTTACTGTCCCAATGTAATTTAACATTTTTGTTCCGCGGTCTTTACGTTTCGGGAACAAGAATAGTTCAGGAGACGCATCAATAAATGAAGTGTCATATTCTCCTGATAAGAAGTTTTTATGTTTTACTACATTCTCTAGGAATGGAATATTTGTTTTAATACCACGAATACGGAATTCTTTTAAGTTACGTTCCATTTTCGCAGCAGCTTGTTCAAAAGTAAGCGCCCATGTTGTAACTTTTACAAGTAAAGAATCATAGTACGGTGTAATAACCGCACCTTGGAAACTATTACCTGTATCAAGACGTACTCCAAAGCCCCCACCTGATCGGTATGCCATAATTTTCCCTGTATCCGGCATGAAATTATTTAATGGGTCCTCAGTCGTTACACGCGATTGTATTGCAAATCCATGTACAACAACTTCCTCTTGCTTCGGAACACCTACTATTTTGCTATGTAATGCATGTCCATCAGCTATTAAAATTTGCGATTGAACAATATCTACTCCTGTAATCATTTCTGTAATTGTATGTTCTACTTGAACACGTGGATTTACTTCAATGAAATAGAATTCATCATCTTTAACAAGGAATTCAACTGTCCCTGCGTTTAAATAGTTTACATTTTTTGTTAACTTCACAGCAGCATCACAAATACGTTGACGCAAATCATCTGAAAGTGACACACTAGGTGCGATTTCTACAACTTTTTGATGACGACGTTGTACAGAACAGTCTCGCTCGTATAAGTGAACAACATTGCCCTCTTCATCTGCTAAAATTTGAACTTCTATATGTTTAGGTTTTTCAACGAATTTTTCTACGTATACTTCATCATTACCAAAGGCTGCTTTTGCTTCTGACTTCGCTCGATTATACGATTCTATTAATTCTTCACTAGTACGTACAATACGCATACCACGACCGCCACCGCCAAGGGAAGCTTTAATAATAATCGGGTAATCATACTTTTCAGCAAATTTTTCGACTTCTTCTATTGAATCTACTGGGCCATCACTACCAGGAATAACTGGAATTTGTGCTAGCTGCGCTTGCGTTCTTGCCTTCACTTTATCTCCAAACATATCTAAATGCTTACTCTTTGGACCGATAAAGATAATCCCTTCTTCTTCACAACGTTTTGCGAATTGAATATTTTCTGACAAGAAACCATATCCAGGGTGGATTGCATCTACATGATTACTTTTCGCAATCTCAATAATGCCCTCAATATCTAGATAAGCATCAATTGGCTTTTTCCCTTCCCCAACTAAATAGGACTCATCGGCTTTATAACGATGATAAGAACCACTATCCTCTTTAGAATAGATTGCAACTGTTTTTAATCCAAGTTCCGAACAAGCTCGAAATACACGAATTGCAATCTCTCCACGGTTAGCTACCAATACTTTTTGAATACGTTGCAGCTTTGTCATGATTTTCCCCCTCTACTTTCCTACCACTCTAGAGATAAAATATACACACCCTAAAGAGCGTGAAGTTCTTCACTTTCTATATTATATTATACTTAGAAAGCTTCACTTTATTTTTATCCATCATACCTTATTTTTTAACAAATGATAAGTTTTCTGATCAATTTGTTTCACAAAAATAGTATAGCATACCTCTTCCTTTTCTCACAACTTAATTGTATATCACATTTAATTTAATGTGATATATCTTTTATCATAAACACTAATTAATGTATCATATTTGATGTTTTTAAAAAATAAAAAACACATCGTGCTCTAAAGCAAGATGTGTTTTTATTTTACAACGACAAGACGTGGTCCATCTTGTTCTCTCTCTTTCATTATCTCATTTTGCTGTTTCTCTTGTCGTTTTACATGACTAGCAATATTTAATAATATACCCATCGAGATTAGATTAGCCAATAAAGAACTACCACCATAACTAATAAACGGTAAAGGTACTCCTGTAAGCGGTATTAATCCAGACATACCACCCACATTAACAAAAGTTTGTATTCCAATTAAACTTGCAATTCCGATTGCAATTAAACTTCCAAATGGATCTTTACATTTTTGTGCCACTCTAAACGAACGAATGATAATAAGTAGTAAACAGATTAAAATGATAGCTACACCTATAAAACCTAGTTCTTCAGATATAATTGCCATAATAAAATCTGTTTGCGGCTCTGGTAAGTATCCATACTTTTGTATACTATTTCCTAGTCCTCTACCATTTAACCCACCTGAGGCAATTCCAATAAAAGAATTAACTAATTGGAATCCATCATTTTGAGGATCACTAAATGGATCAAGAAAAACTGAAAATCGAGCTTTTTGGTATTTACTTAATTTATAGTTTCCGATAAAATACAACGCCGGAATCCACACGACTGATGTTAATAAAAATCTTTTTATCCACAAATTAACATTAACCCCTGAACAGAAGAACATAATTAGCACCGTTCCACCTATTAATATGTCAGTCCCTAAGTCATTTTGTAATAAAATTAACACCATTGATCCACCGACAACAAATAAGGGCGGTATTATCCCTTGGAAAAAAGGGGTTTGCCTCTCTTGTTTCTTAGCAAAAAAACTCGCTAGCGTAATAATAACTGCTATTTTTACAAACTCAGCCGGTTGTATACCTAGTATCCATCCTTTTGCACCGTTGATTTCCTTACCGAAAAGGTAAGCTGCTGTTAGTAAGCTAATACTCCCTAACCCCATCGCTGTTAGAACTATTTTTTCCCTCCAGAGTTTGTAAGGAATTATAGCGACAATCACTAATATTACCGTTCCAATAGCAAGAGCAACTAATTGTTTTTTAAAAAAGTGATCTGCTGGCCAGTTATATCTCGACGAAATCGCGACAATGGAACTAGAACTATATACCATTATAACTCCCAACACACATAAGATAACAAGAGGAAGTAATAATGAATAATCCATTGATTTCCATACTCTTTTCATTTCATTTCCTCTCTCTGTCTCAATTTAATTATTGTTGTATTCCATATGTACATTGATTCTTCCTGCTTTATTATACAAATAAAAAGCCCAAACTTTTTCAGTTTGAGCCCCCTTATTTGAACCCGTTATTGTTGTTTGTTTGTAAATGCTTCATGAAGTGCAGATAACTCACGTTCAAGCTCTCCTAACATTGCTTTCCCTTGTTCTTCTGCAATAAGACCAAGGCGAACTGCAAAATCGACCTCGCGGGATAGTCCAAACATTTGTGTGTCTAACACTTCTTCATATAATGGACATTGCGGCATTGTAAGATGGTCCATTTGCACCTTTATAAGTCTTAAAATCTTCTCCGCATCCGCTTGTAGAAGGGCTAGTGCCTTTTCCTGATGATTTGATACTGTCTCAGACGCCAAATTGATTCCCTCCGTTTCCGTCCTACTCTCTCCTATCTATTAATATTAGCGATAGTTTTAGTAAATTGCAATAGAAACATTTTTTGTGACAACCGTGTCTAATGCTATTATACTGAAAAGTGGGAGTATAACACAAATGGGGGAACAACAATGAGCGAAATTTTATTTATTAATGGAAAAGTTCGTTTTCCAATCACTATCGATCCAACTGTTTGGATCTTTGATGATCGAAAAGTAGATTTGACAACTTACTTTGATGAAACAAGAGAAAACATATCAGAACTAGAAGCTTATTTAAAAAACACTTCAGAACATTGGGATCGTGAAATCCGTGATGGTGCTGCGTTTCCACCGATACAACAAAGTGTAAAGAAATATAAAAAAGAACAGCTAATTACTGGGACGTTCGGTATACCATTTCATCCATTTCTTGCTAACGCCGAAATTTCAGATGACGCTACGCAAGTTGAAATTGAAACAGTAGAACAAACATTAATACTTCCATTAGAAACTGTCAAAAATGCTATTCTTGGTTTTTCAAAAGAAGGGAAGCCATTAAAAGAGGATGGACCTGTTCATCTATATTACAATGATGGATCTAATAGACAAAATCCAATCCGTAACATCCGTAAATTTACTATTATTTAAAATGTATACTTGAAAGAATAAAGGAGTGAGCTTAAGCTCACTCCTTTTTATAATAAATCTGCTGCTAATTGTGCTAAATTAGACCGCTCCCCTTTAACAAACTTCACATGGCCACTAATACGTTGCTCTTTAAACTTCTCTACAACATATGTTAAACCGTTATTATACTCATCCAAATATGGATGATCAATTTGCTGAGGATCTCCCATTAATACGATTTTACTTTTTTCTCCTACCCTTGTTAGTATCGTTTTCACTTCATGCTTCGTTAAATTTTGTGCTTCGTCAATTATAATGAACTGATCCGGAATACTTCTTCCACGTATATAGGTAAGAGCTTCTACTTCAATCGAACCCATTCCAGCTAAAATAGCATCTAACTCTCCTGGCTTTTTCGTATTAAATAAATACTCTAGATTATCAAAAATTGGTTGCATCCACGGTCTTAACTTTTCTTCTTTTTCTCCTGGTAAATAACCGATATCTTTTCCGACTGGAACAATTGGCCTTGCAACGAGTAGTTTTTTATATAGCCCTAAATCTTCCGTTTGCATGAGTCCCGAAGCTAACGCGAGTAATGTTTTTCCTGTACCAGCTTTCCCCGTTAACGTTACTAGCGGAATATCTTCACGAAGCAACAATTCTAACCCCATAATTTGCTGTACGTTCCGTGGTCGTATTCCCCATACTTGTTCATTGTGAAAAATAAGTTTCTTTACCTTCTTACCTAAATGATCCACAATGCCAAGTGCTGAACTAGATCCCCCTAATGCATCTTTCATTACTACAAATTGATTTGGATAAAAAGGATGATTTGCAATTTCGGATAAAGGCAATTCACCTTTTTCATAAAAATAATCCAATTGCTCTTTTGATATATACCCTTCTAAAAATCCTGAATATATATTATCTACTTCAATCACACGATCACTTAAATAATCTTCCGCCTTCAAACCAATTGCATCAGCTTTTACCCTTACGAGCACGTCTTTACTTACTAAAATAACAGACTTCCCGTCCTCTTTTTCTTGTTCTTCTAAAGATAGATTTTTTGCTACAGCTAAAATTCGATTGTCATTTGTTTTTTCTACAAAAATATCTTGTAGTTGAACAAATGAACGATGGTTTAATTCAATACGAAATGTACCGCCGTTTTCTAGCAGAATACTTTCATGCAGCTTTCCTATTTCACGAAATTTGTCTATTAACTTAGATACATAACGAGCGTTTCGTCCTACTTCATCCATATAACGTTTTTTCGAATCAACCTCTTCTAATACAACTGCCGGAATCACTACTTCATTGGTTTCAAATGAAAAAATAGATAAAGGATCCTGCAAAAGTACATTCGTATCTAACACATAAATTTTATCCAACCTGTTACCCCCTGACTCCACTTTTAAATTTGTAGAACAAGGGTTTCATCCATAAAATATGGACGAACCATTGTTATAATTATATGTACCGTATAAACGAGGTAGAATCGAAATTCATAGCCATTAAACCTTTTATTTATTTTTTATTCATT
>NZ_BOQB01000110.1 GCF_018332475.1 Bacillus sanguinis
ATCTTGCGTACCTTTCCTGTAAAACATGCAACATCTTTCCCATCTTGCGTACTTTTAATATAAAATGAGCAACGCTTTTCCAATGTTACGTACTCTTTTACTAAAACAAGCAACATTCTTCCCATGTTGCGTACTTATTTTTCGCAACAAGCAACACCTAATATTTAAATTATTTAATTTCACATTAAAAATAAGCAACATTTTTCCCAAGTCGCGTACCTATACTACTAATAAAACCAGCTACAAATGCTGTTATATCAGGTGATTTAAAACATTTAATCTAAAACAAACTATATATTTCACAGAAATCCTTTCCCAAGTCGCGTACCCATTTTCGCGAAAAAGAAGCAACATCTTTCCCAAGTTGCGTACCAAAAATCAATTGGAATATCTATAGAGTATTGATATTAAAGGATTTCTCCTATTCTCAATAAATAGCATCATACAAGAAAAAAGCAACACTCCTTCCCAAGTTGCGTACCAAAAAAAAAATCAAACTTTTTTTCTATCCCTTGTGGCTCTAAGGCTCGTAAGGTGTTGCCTTTTTTAAAATTCTCTCTTAAAGGGCACATTTTTACAAAATTCGTTTTGCTATAATCAAAATTGGTATATTTTATAGTCTTTTGGCATATATTTCTGAATTTGTAGAACGGAGGTGAAAAAGATGGGGAAATCATTTGTAATACGAAATCAACGTAGCTTAAATGGGAAAACAACCAATGCCGTGTTAGTAACACTAAAGTCTTGGCAAAAACTTGTAGAAGCATTTGAAGATAAGTACTACAGCTATAAAGATACATATTTAGAAGATATTCTGCAGCACATGACATACGAAGAACGTATTGCTGACGAAGAAGGTTTTGTCGAAAAAGCCAAGCCATCTTTTTCACGTCGCGCATTGTCTGCACTTGCTGAAAAAACAGGAAGAAAACATAAATTATACGGCATTACGAATGCTGATCTTGAAGTTTTCTTATATCTACATAAGAAATGCTTTACTAATGGTGTCATTCCAAATGTAACAATAAATATGATGTGGGAAGATTACAAGCAATATAAAGAAGAATTTGCTTATATCCAACATTCTCAATTCTATATTGCATTAAAGAAATTAAACTTACATAACATTATCTCCATTGAAAACGGAGTAGATGGCCGATATACAATCAAGCTGACTCATTTTATGAATGAGGAAACAGAAAAAGCAAATCCATACGTATATATTAGTCCTGTTGTATTTACTAAGGCTTTCTTTAAGCTATCTGTAGCGGCTAAGAAACTATTCTTAGACATTGCCATGCAACAACATACAGAAACAACATTAAAGCGTTCATTGGACAAGCAGGATGAAAGAGGAAACAAAACTCACTTCGGTGGGATGTATCGTTTCTTACATAAAAAATATCCGCATCAAATCCGTTCCGTTATCGATGAATTAACAACGGCATTACCATGTACGGGGAATCCCCTATTCAAAATTTGCAAAATGCAAAAAGGGGTAAAGCATACAAAACGATATACAACCTTATATCTATCTATTCATTCAGACTTTTTATGTACAAAAGAATCTGGAGAAGAGCAACACAGGGATCCATTTACACCAAAAACCACCTATGCTCGCAAGGCAAAGTTTATAGAAGCAGTTCTACAGGAGATGAATATCGGTGAACTGTCTGCAGACATGAATAAGTTCATTCATGTATTAAAGCATACTTGTCATCGTCAAATCCGCAGTGTAATTCGCGGACTCCGTGACATGATTGATCGAAAAGAAGGATATCCAACGAAAATTGTATATACATTGAAAAAACTATTGCATCAAACATCTCAATATCAAATCCTTGATGCTGCAGCGAAAGAAGGTATCTACCCTCTTATTGCGCAACATATACCAAAAGAGAGAAATAGTGACCGTGAGCAAGCTGTCTTTAATTTCGGTTTACATTATTCTATGTACTCTCTTCACAACATTAAGAAGATGTTTAAGAATGTGCATACACTACTGAAGCAGAAATTTGCGGTACCTGTGACGGAAGAATCTTATCACCGTAATTATTTAAAATATCAGGAAGAAACGTTATTTAGAAAATATGCATATGATCAAGGTGTGAATCTCCATGCATATATTGCTTTAGAAATTGAAATGCGCGAAAAATTAAAAGTACGCGGCCATAAAGAACGCACAATTCCAAGTGATGTACGTGAATGGTTTATTGAAGAAATTGATAAGCTACCGCAAGAGCAGCTGCGTGTGATTGAGCTACCAAAACAGTTTAATTTACTAGAGTTTATGCGTACCTTTGAACGTTTAGTACGTGCTGGTGTAACAATAACCACTCCTGATCAGGTGCTAACCGCAATGAAAATAAAATAATAGCAACTAGCTCTCTATTTTTGAAAAAAACAAAAGTAGAGGGCTATTCGTGTTTATTTGAGTAGTAACACCTTCCTACTACTCTATTTATAAATACTAAATCGAAAGAACTTCATGTAAAATGGAGTCTTTTTTTATGCACTTCTATACAATTTTGATTCTATCAATGCATAACTCTCCACATAATACTAGAGTGTATTCCTCTACTGTATTAAAACCTATCCCATAATACCTACAAAAAATCAAAAGGAAAATTATAAAAATAGTGGATATGAGGACAAATATGATCCAATGTGGATATAATCCTTCTAAAATCATTGTTATTACTAATGTTGTTGTATTTATCTAATAAAAATCATCAACAAAAATGTGAGTTATGTGTAAATAGTGAGTTATGTTCAAAAATAGCAGCCTAATCTGAATAAAATGTGGATAATTAGACGGTTAGAATTAACCTGATTACTAAAATAAGTAAAAAAGTTCTTATTTACGGGGTTGAATATATATAATGCGATTAGTATCAAATTCTTTCTGATTTCATGTAGAAATATAGTAATTCCTTTCTGTTTTTTTGTAGAATTAAACGTCTAATAATCATTGAATTTACGAATACATTTTCTGCTATTTATGATTTTTTAGGTTCTAACATGAAATTTTCCCTTGTGGGAGTAGATATTTCCCCTGTTTTTGATAACCTATAATAGTTTTATCTTTATTTCTTTTTTTATATAAGGTATATATTTATAATAGATTTTTAATATAGCTAGTATAATTGTTAATAAGATGTCCGACCTAATTGAAAATATTTGTAAATTGCGTTATAATAATGGTAATTAAACAGATCATTACCCTCATACAAAAGGACAAACCTACGTATCCCTACCAGGACTAGGTTTGTCCTTTTTTCATTTTAATAAACAATTTATATTGGAGGATTACACATGGCTACACTAAAAGAAACAACTTACATAGAAATGAATACCTATAACGAGATTGGATTTTTTAAAGGGATTGTTTGGGGATTAGTTTTTGTAGTGCCTTTTTGGAGTATTATGATAACTCTATTTATCTGGCTTTATAACTAATAAACAACATATCCAAAAAGCAAAGGGTTGTTTGTCCGTTTGCTTTTTGGATATGCCAGCAACCGTGCGTAGCAAAGGGCGGTAGCAGGTCTTTCACTTGTTTTCTGTTATAATATATCCAAAGAAATTAGGTGATTATATTGAACAAGACAATTAGCTTAGAGAAAACTTTAGAAGATTTCTCTACATATTTAAGTAAAAAAGGCCGAAAACATTCTACAATCCAACGCTATGCATACGATATTAAAGATTTTTATAGATGGTTGAATGAAAATGAGTTACTTTTACATATCAAATCATGGAATGAAATATCCGTAGATGATTATCAAGCGTATTTCTCAGTGTTAGAAAATAAACGAGAATATTCGCTTAAAACAAGGCACAGGATATGGGTGGTTTTAAAGAAATTACACATGTTTTTAGGTATAGTTAGTCCATTAGATGATATTCATCTCTCTTTAATTCCGGATCAATCACTAAATGACAATGATTTTATTACCGAATCGGAAGAAGTACTTTTAAAACAAACCGTTCTATCAACTAAGGGATTAACAGAGAGACAAGCTAAATACCGTCCTCTAATCATGGATAGAAACGCTTGTATAATTAATTTAATAGTAAACTATGGTTTGTCTTTACAAGAGCTTGTATCGCTTAATATGAACCATATACAGTTTGCTAGGAACACTTTAATTGTTCCAGGAGAAAACGGAGTTACTAGATCCATCTTCTTAACAGCTGAAGATACACAACAGCTTTACAAATATTATTCGACTATCCCTGAACCTGTAAGACCTCGACAGCACACAGATAATCCCCTATTTGTGGCATTTGATTTTAATCGAGGTACATATCGATGGGTTTACGAAAATGATGCACCAAAGGCTTTGTCTGAGGTTGCTATACAAAAGATGATTCGACTGGAAGTGAAACGAGCAGAATTAGGTAGACGTATTTCTGCACAACAGATGAGGAATACGTTTATTCTTCGTCTAATTAAGCAAGGAATAAATGAAGATGAATTGGTAAATAAAATAGGTTTTAAAACAAAAATATCTTTAAAAAGATACTATCAATACTTGACGTTATCTAAAAAAACTCGATGAAAAAAACGTAACTCCTATTTCACCGAAAAAGACTTTTGAACTGTACAAAGTTCATCATTTGTTAATTGTTTCTTATTTTCGTTAGATGAATAAATTTGATAATGTACGTCATTTTCATTCCAGTATATATAATGTGATTCATTTTTTTGATGATTAAATGCTTGACGAGTTTTATCAAATGCATTGATCTTTTGTAAAGATTTTTGTGGGAAAACATCCTTTCCTCTTGTTATTTCAACAATTAAGTTTTGATTGTCTTTACTTGAATAAACAACGGTAACATGTTCTGCATTCTCATTTGTAACTGTTATTGAATCTACTTCGAAAGGTAATTTAGTAGGATAGGATATTGGAAATGGGAGTTCTTTTGGTGTAGTGGCCATGACCTCTTGTGATATCGGGTACCAATTTACATCTTTTACAGAACAACCTGTAAGCATGGTGATAAAAAACAAAATGACAAACCAAAGTCTTTTCATTCCGTTCCCTCCTTTTTTATAACGTATGTAGCTTTTTTACATACATTCTGAAAAAGAATGGAAGAAAACTCAAAAAAATGCCCAAGATAACTTCAGTCGAAATTACCAAGAGCATTCACTACATATTTAGTTGAATTGAGCGGTCAAATATTTCAACTTTAAATAGAATTATGTTTTTCACTTCTTGTTTTTGACCGTAGTAAGTCTTTAATATTCATGGTTCCTGAGATTAACAAACCACCAATTACTAAAATTGCACCAAACAGATGGTATATTGTAATACTTTCTTTAAGTATTAACCATGCTAGTAAATAACCAAAAATCGGTGTTAAGAATAGATAGTTGTTTGCTTTTATTGGATCTTTTTTTAATAAATAAAACCATAGTAACATGGATACTATCGAAGTCATAACAACCTGCCAAAATAGACCAATAGCAAAATTCATGTCTAAATTAATATATGGATTTGTATCTAATAAGAAACTTAAAGGAACTGCAAATAAACTACCAAAGATGATTTGCCAAGTATTAATGACTAGACGATCAATCTTCATATCGTATTTTGTGAAACATACACTCCCAATTCCCATAGACAACATGCCAATTGCAAGAATAATGATGCCTGATACAGTGGCTTGCGTATCCTTTAAATACGGATATACGGCAATAAATAAGCCAAATGCGGCAATACACATACCAGCCCATTCTTGTTTTGTTACTTTTCTACTTAAGAACATAGAAGATAACAAAGCAACAACAAATGGGTTTACTGTGATAAATAAGTTAAATAAACTAGATGATACCAACTTTAGTGACAAGAAACAGCAACCTACATACAAAGTGGTATTCAATATACCTAGTACAACTAACTGTTTCCACTCTACTCCTTTAGGCCATCTGTTAGATTTGATAAAATATGTAAAGATAAACATGATAAGACCGGCACTAATTAACCTTGTTGTTGCAAACATTAAAGGGGATGAAGATAAAAGACCAATTTTTGTGGCGATAGCACCTGATGCCCATAAAATACTAAACAATATACCGATTAAAATCTCCATATGAACCATTTTCCTTTCCTACATTACAAATAGTAAAACAACCGATTTTATTAAAATAAAATCGGTTGTTTATGTAAAGAACTTACTTTACTTGTTCTAAAATCAAACAGTAACTTCTTCTTTCCAGTTATCCATACTGAAGCGCTCACCTAAATTACGATGTTCAATAATATACTCACGTAAATGTTTTGCTTTCTGAATAATTGCCTGATCACCGCTTCTTTCTGCAATTTGATCTAGCCAATCATAGCATTTTGCAACAGGGATATCTTTTTCAAAATGAATTTTCGATAAGAAGAATACAACATCTCTAAAATTAATTCTTGAAATTACTTTAGATAGTGAAGTAATTAACTCTTCTTCAAATGTTTCATCTAATTTATCGCGTTTGACAATAAATCTTTCTAAATCACGATTATATGTCTTTTTATCTTTGAAGATATCAGATGGATCAAAATCACTATCAAATACATAGTCCAGGCAAAGGAAAACGCGGCTATCCTTAGAGAAATTAGCAGCTGCATGTCCAATTGCTGCATCTAAGAACCAAATTTCTCCTTTTCTGATACGGAATACTGCTTCCTCATCTGAATGGAAAGCCATTTTATTATCTTCTAAAGCTAAGAAGACACGGAAACGTTGCTTTGTACTATGAGAGAATTCAACGAAATCTCTATGTGGGATAACCATTGCATCCACTAAATTACGTGTACGAACCATTTTTAAATTATCAAAAGTGAAGTATTCTTCAAGAAGTGAGTTAATGTAAGGTAACTGCTTACCATACTCTGTTTGTTGTGCTGCATGATCAAAATCACGATACATTGTATCATTTTTATCATTTGAAGCATTCCATAAAGAGTTGTTCATCCAATAACCTGAACTAAATTCATCATACTCTTCTGGAATAACTGGAAAACTCGCGATTGTAGCTAAATCTTTCTTTAATAATTCCTCGTTT
>NZ_BOQB01000111.1 GCF_018332475.1 Bacillus sanguinis
CCGGTAAAAGAAGTTGAAGAATCAAAAGAAGAAATGCAAGAGCCAACAACAGGAGTTGAAGGATCGAAAGCGGAGGTAAAAGAATTAGGAAAAGAAATTGAAGGTTCAAAAGACGTAGTCAATATATCTACAGTAGTTCAAGAACAAAACGTGAATAATCAAGTTGTGACAGAAAAAGTAGCAGCGAATCAAAGTATGAAAGAAAATAAACCAGCTGTTAATAAGCAAGAAGAAAGTAAGAAATCATTAGGAGCAACAGGTGGACAAGAGAATACATCAACATTACTTTCAGGCATAGCGTTAGTTCTTTCAGCATTGAGTATGTTTGTATTTAGAAAGAGATTATTTAAGAAATAAAAAAACGTTTTATCTTATTATAACGTAATATGATTATATGGGCTTTTGAGAAGACATTATCATGGCGATTTCATTTTGAAATATGCTTATGGTGATGTCTTTTTTAGAAGGAGATAAATGGAAAAGGTGTGAATATATTAGAGAAGGAGGAGAGGTTATGTATGTCAATTCTATTTTGAAAATTGAAGAGGTGGCAGCATTTATTGCAAGTATGAATAAGGATGCTATTCATCATGTTGGTTATTGTGGAGACGTGAAAGAAGAGTTGTTACATACAATTATTCATGACTTTTCGGATATAGGGTGGGAACAATCTTTTGTTGCTATTTATAAGAATAATAACTTAATAGGTGTATTAGGATTTGATGTAGATGAAGTAAAGAAATGTGCAGAGATATGGGGACCGTTTATTAAAGCAGAGGATTGGGAAGAAGTTGCTTTACATATGTGGAAGGAACTTATAGAAAAGGTGCCTTTTCATATTGAGGAACTTTATGGTTTTTATCATGTGGAAAATAATAATTGTGCTCGTTTAATGAAGAATTTACATGCAAAAGAACAAGGTCGACATAGTATTCTCATTTTAAATAATATTGTGGAGCAACGTATTATATGTAATGTAGAAGAGGCTTTACCACAAGTGTTTGAGCAGTTTATCGCTTTACATAATCATGTTTTTCCTAATACATATTATGAAGGAAATGAAATTATTGGACGTTTAAGTGATATGAATAAATTATTTGTAAGTATGAAGAATGAGAAGTTAGAAGGTTACGTATATGTTGAAGTAAACCCGGAGTTTCAAGAAGCGAATATCGAATTTATTGCAACTGCTGAAAATAGTAGAAGAAAAGGTGTTGGAGAGCGGTTATTACAAAAGGCAATTCAGTATATTTTCTCCTTCCAAGAAATGAAGGAGATAGAATTATGTTTGAATATGAATAATGATCGTGCGATGAAGTTGTACAAGAAAGTAGGGTTTGAGGAGAAGGCATGTTTACAACACTATATAATAGAGTAAAAAACCCATTCATATGAAAATAATATTTCATATGAATGGGTTTTATTAATTTACTTTTTTCCTCATTTATCATGGATTTAGAAATAATTTGAGGTGCCAATCGCTACATAACCTTTTTTATTTTTTGTGGAACTTCTTTCGTTTGCGAATTAACATCTTCTTTCCGCAGCTCTTTAAAGAGCGAAGTAACCATAAGAACGACTACGATAGAAAATGGAAGTGCTGCGATTATAGCTGCAATTTGTAGGGCGTTTAACCCTCCAGCTTGCAATAAAATAGCTGAAATTATCGCGATTGTTACTCCCCATATAAGTTTTAAACTATTTTTCGGTGATAAGCTTCCGTTACTTGTTTGCATGGAAACAACAAATGTTGCTGAGTCGGCAGAAGTAACAAAAAATGTGGCTACTAAAATTAACCCGATAATTGTTAAAAATGTAGAGAATGGTAGGTGTGAAATAACAGCAAATAATCCAATCTCCGTACCATTTTTTGCGATTTCATCAGCTATTCCAAGCGATTGGAACATTTCCATATGGATGGCGGTGCCCCCAAATACTGCAAACCAAAATGTACAGATAAGAGTTGGGACTAATACGACTCCAAAAATAAATTCTTTTATTGTGCGTCCTTTAGAAATACGGGCGATAAATGTACCGACGAATGGAGACCAAGAGATCCACCATCCCCAATAGAAAATAGTCCAGTTTTCAATCCAAGAAGAAGATTTTTCATTAAATGCCCCTAAATTTAAGCCCATACTAGGCAAAGCCCCAATATAAGACCCGAGTGTAGATGTGAAATATTTCATAATAAATACAGTTGGTCCTAAAAGTAAAAAAGAGACGAGTAAAATCCCAGCAAGAGAGAAATTTAAGTTACTCAAATATTTAATCCCACGATCTAAGCCAGTTTGTGCACTTGTTAAATATAAAACAGCGAAGATGGCGATAAGTACGAGCTGTGTAAGTAAAGTGTTATGAATAGAAGGGAATAAATAGCTTAATCCTCCGGCGATTTGTTGAGCACCAATCCCAACAGATGGCACAATACCAAATACTGTGGCTAAAACAGCTAAAATATCGACTGTTTTTCCGATAGGAGAATTTTTCGATCGATTAAATAATGGAGTAACTGTAGCGCCAATTGTGCTACCTTTTTGTTTGCGGAATGTGAAATATGCAATTGTTAAAGCAACCATTGCGTATAGTGCCCATGGAAAGAGGCCCCAGTGGAAAAATGAATATTGCATAGCGAGTTTGGCACTTTCCTCTGTACCGGCTTTTCCTGTTAATGGATCTGTAAAATGTGAAATCGGTTCAGCGATTCCATAAAAGAGGAGTCCAATTCCCATTCCTGCCCCAAACAACATGGATAGCCAAGATGGATAATTATATTTTGGCTTTTCTCCATCTTTACCAAGACGAATAGAACCGTACTTAGAAAATGCTAAATAAGCAGCCAAAATAATCATTGTAGTCATAAGTAGAGAGTAAAACCACCCAAATTTATTGAGGATAAATGAGTTTAAAGAAGATGTAACACTTTGTAAATCGTAGCCTTGTATCCAACTTGCCGGGGTAATTCCCCATATAATGAATAATGTTGTTAGCAAGAAGGAGATATAAAATACACTGTTTTCTTTTTTTATCATAGAATCCCACCTTTGTTTAATAAAGTTAACAATTATATTAATCATAACAATTGAAATATTAATTGTCAAAAAATTCGATTTTTAACATGTGTAAAAGGCCAGTTTAATCGCTATAGATTCATAACTATTAGAGGTTAGGTGGGGGTCTTACTGCCCGTTAATGCGGGATAAAAGTGAGAGTGTTCACGATATGTACAAAATGTAAGAAGAAATAATATGAAATATTGCATTTTATATTGTTGTATCAGGATTTTATGTTAAATTCGTGAATGGAATATTTGAATAGGGGGCAAGGATATGAACAAGAAATCAAAGATCAATAAAGTTATGCTTAGCATTAGTACAATGGCTCTATCATTAGGGGCGCTTCAAGCTCCTGTATCAGCGGAAGAAAAAGTACCGTATAATGTGTTGAAAACGAAACCAGTTGGAATTGAAAAACCAGTAGATGAGATTGGACACATTTCTAAAGCGGAGGAAACATTATCGTTTCAAGAACGGTTAAAAGTAGGAGACTTTTCACAGCGACCAGCATCTATTACGAACAAAGCGACAGTAAAGCAAGTTAAAGAAAGCTATTCAATGGCTGATTTAAACAAAATGAATAATCAAGAATTAGTTGAAACGTTAGGCAGTATTAAGTGGCATCAAATTACAGACTTATTCCAGTTTAATGAAGATACAAAAGCTTTTTATAAAGATAAAGGGAAAATGCAAGTCGTTATAGATGAATTAGCTCATCGGGGTAGTACATTTACGAAAGATGATTCAAAAGGAATTCAAACGTTTACGGAAGTGTTACGTTCAGCTTTTTATCTGGCATTTTATAATAACGAATTAAGTGAATTAAATGAAAGAAGCTTCCAGGACAAATGTTTACCTGCTTTAAAAGCAATTGCAAAAAATCCAAACTTTAAGCTTGGTACAGCTGAACAAGATACAGTCGTATCTGCATACGGTAAATTAATTAGTAATGCATCAAGTGATGTGGAAACAGTGCAATACGCATCGAATATTTTAAAGCAATACAATGATAATTTTACTAACTATGTAAATGATCGAATGAAGGGACAAGCAATATACGACATTATGCAAGGTATTGACTATGATATACAGTCTTACTTAATTGAGGCTCGTAAAGAAGCGAATGAAACGATGTGGTATGGGAAAGTAGATGGGTTTATTAATGAAATAAATCGTATTGCTCTTTTAAATGAAGTAACACCAGAAAATAAGTGGCTCGTTAATAATGGAATTTACTTTGCTAGTCGTTTAGGGAAGTTTCATAGCAATCCAAATAAAGGATTAGAAGTTGTAACAAAAGCAATGCATATGTATCCGCGGTTAAGTGAACCGTATTTTGTCGCAGTAGAACAAATTACAACAAATTATAATGGAAAAGATTATAGCGGGAATACAGTAGATTTAGAGAAGATACGTAAAGAAGGAAAAGAGCAATACTTACCAAAAACGTACACATTCGACGATGGATCTATTGTGTTTAAAACAGGAGATAAAGTATCAGAAGAAAAAATTAAGAGACTATACTGGGCTGCGAAGGAAGTAAAAGCGCAGTATCATCGTGTAATTGGGAATGACAAAGCGTTAGAGCCGGGCAATGCAGATGATATATTAACGATAGTAATTTATAACAGCCCAGAAGAGTACCAGTTAAATAGACAACTGTATGGATACGAAACAAATAACGGTGGAATTTATATTGAAGAAACAGGAACATTCTTTACATATGAGCGCACGCCAGAACAAAGCATTTATAGTTTAGAAGAGTTATTCCGTCATGAGTTTACTCATTATCTTCAAGGGAGATATGAAGTGCCAGGTTTATTCGGAAGAGGAGATATGTATCAAAATGAAAGGTTAACTTGGTTCCAAGAAGGAAATGCAGAATTTTTCGCAGGATCTACTCGTACAAATAACGTAGTACCGAGAAAGAGCATCATTAGTGGATTATCATCTGATCCTGCAAGCCGTTATACAGCAGAGCGAACATTATTTGCTAAATATGGCTCTTGGGATTTCTATAACTACTCATTTGCATTACAATCTTACTTATATACACATCAATTTGAAACGTTTGATAAAATTCAAGATTTAATTCGTGCAAATGACGTGAAAAATTATGATGTATATCGTGAAACTTTAAGTAAAGATCCTAAACTAAATAAAGAGTATCAAGAGTATATGCAGCAGCTAATCGATAATCGAGATAAATATAATGTACCGGAAGTAGCAGATGATTATTTAGCTGAACATGCACCAAAATCGTTAACAGCAGTAGAGAAAGACATTACTGAAACGTTGCCGATGAAAGATGCAAAAATGTCAAAACATAGCTCCCAATTCTTTAATACATTTACATTAGAAGGTACGTATACAGGTGGTATAACAAAAGGTGAGTCAGAAGATTGGAACGCAATGAGTAAGAAAGTAAATGAAGCTTTAGAACAACTGGAGCAAAAAGAATGGAGTGGCTACAAAACTGTTACAGCATATTTCGTCAATTATCGTGTGAATAGCTCAAATCAATTTGAATATGATGTAGTCTTCCACGGTATCGAAAAAGATGACGGAGAAAATAAAGCTCCAACGATTAATATAAACGGCCCTTATAATGGACTTGTAAAAGAAGGTATTCAATTTAAAAGTGATGGCTCAAAAGATGAAGATGGAAAAATCGTTTCTTATTTATGGGACTTTGGAGATGGAAGCACAAGTGCAGAAGTAAATCCAGTACATGTATATGAAAGAGAAGGTTCATATAAAGTAGCGTTAATAGTAAAAGATAATAAAGGAAAAGAGAGCAAAAGCGAAACAACAGTTACGGTTAAAGATGGAAGTTTAATAGAATCTGAACCAAATAATCGTCCAGAGGAAGCAAATCGTATCGGGCTAAACACTACTATAAAAGGCAGTCTTATCGGCGGAGATCACACTGATGTTTATACATTTAATGTTGCATCAGCGAAAGATATTGATATTTCCGTTTTAAATGAGTATGGAATCGGGATGACATGGGTACTTCACCATGAATCAGATATGCAAAATTATGCTGCTTACGGTCAAGCTAATGGAAAGCATATAGAGGCAAACTTTAATGCAAAACCAGGTAAGTACTACTTGTATGTATATAAATATGATAATGGCGATGGAACGTACTCATTATCAGTAAAATAAGTGCTTTTCCAATGTATGTTTAACTTTACTTTTTGTGGAAAATAGTATATTATATAGATATATAATATATCGGTTATTTTCTAGGAGGAGCCTGTCACAATAGGCTTCTCCTGTTCTTTTTTAGAGGCCTGTACTACAGGCTTTTCTTTAAAAGATAAATAACTGAAAATTAAGAATAATAATCTTTGAAAGAGGTGGGGCATACACATAACAAAAAAAGATTGTTTAAGAGAGGGGGATAAGAAATGGTTTTGTTTGGTTATCCACTTGAGACAATTTATTTATACGGATTTATTATTGCTACTATACTCACTGTGATTTATATCTTTTTTGGGGATATATTTGAATCGATATTTAGTTTTGGAGGCGGATCGGTATCCGTTGTTACCTTATTACTTAGCTTCTTCGCCATGTTATGTGGACTTAGTTATATAGGAGAATATTTATTTTCCTTTAATAGCATTCTTATTTTCGTTGCTGCATTTGCTATATCTTTCATTGGTGTATTCATCATGAAAATATTAATTTTAAAGCCGATTGCAGAAGCGGAACAAAATACTGTGCAACGTATGGCTGAATTCATTGGTTGCAAAGGAGAAGTCATTACGACAATTCCTACAGAAGGGTTTGGTGAAGTATTAATCTCCTCCCAATTTGGAAGTAATGCAATTCCAGCTAAAACAATTGGAAAAAAAGATATTTCGCAAGGAACAGAAGTTATTATCGAGGGAGTCCAAGATGGTGTTTTACTTGTACAAAACATCGCTTATTCTTTAAAAAAACCAAAATTATAAGGGGGAATTTACATGACGATTCCATTAATTATCGGTGGAGTATTACTCGCAATTTTAATTCTACTCATTTTAGTATTCATTACAAAGTATCGAACAGTTGGACCAGATGAAGCATTAATTGTTACAGGAAACTGGCTTGGAGGCGGGAAAAATGTAGTTACCACTGATGATGGAAAGAAGATTAAGATTATTCGCGGTGGCGGTACATTCGTAGTTCCAATTATGCAAAGAGCAGAGCCTTTAAGTTTATTAAACTACAAATTGGAAGTGGGTACACGTGATACGTATACAAAGCAAGGTGTTCCGATTACAGTAAACGGTGTTTCTATTATTAAAGTGGGATCTACCATTGAAGAAGTTTCTACAGCAGCTGAGCAATATTTAGGAAAAGAAACAGAAGAGTTGAAAATAGAAGCGAAAGAAGTTTTAGAAGGTCATTTACGTGCGATCTTATCTTCTATGACAGTAGAAGATGCGTATAGTAATAGAGAGCAATTTGCTCAAAAGGTACATGAAGTAGCTTCTACAGATTTAAAGAAAATGGGTCTTCGCATCGTTTCCTTTACAATTAAAGAAATTATGGATAAGAACGGTTACTTAGATGCACTTGGTCAGCCGCAAATTGCGACGGTTAAGCGTGATGCAACAATTGCAAATGCAGAGCGTGAAAAGGAAGCTCGTATTGAAAAAGCTCGTGCTGAGAAAGAAGCGAAAGAAGCTGAATACCAACGTGATGCCCAAATCGCTGAAGCTGAAAAACATAAAGAGTTAAAAGTACAATCTTATAAGAGAGAGCAAGAACAAGCTCGCGCAGACGCGGATCTTTCTTACGAATTACAACAAGCGAAAGCACAACAAGGTGTTACAGAAGAGCAAATGCGCGTTAAAATCATTGAGCGTGAGAAACAAATTGAATTAGAAGAAAAAGAGATTGCGCGTCGTGAAAAGCAATACGATGCAGAAGTTAAGAAAAAAGCAGACGCAGATCGCTATGCTGTTGAGCAATCGGCTGAAGCTGAAAAAGTAAAACAAATTAAAAAGGCAGATGCGGATCAATATAAGATTGAAGCTGAAGCGAGAGCTCGTGCAGAAGAAGTACGTGTGGAAGGTTTAGCGAAGGCGGAAATTGAAAAAGCGCAAGGTCAAGCAAAAGCGGAAGTACAAAAAGCACAAGGTACGGCGGAAGCAGATGTTATTAGGTTAAAAGGTTTAGCAGAAGCAGAAGCGAAACAAAAAATTGCAGAGGCATTTGAGTTATATGGCCAAGCGGCAATTATGGATATGGTACTTAACATGCTTCCAAGTTATGCGAAGGAAGTTGCAAGCCCACTTAGCAACATTGATAAAATTACAGTTGTCGATACAGGCGGCGGTGGTAAAAATAGCGGAGCCGGAAAAGTTGCAGGTTATGCGACTGATTTAATGGCAACGATGCAAGAAACGTTAAAAGCTTCTTCTGGTATTGATTTAAAAGAGTTATTAGAAGGGTTTGCTGGAAAAGGAGCAGTACAACAATTATCAAACGATAAACCTGTTGTATCTGTAGTAGAAGATGAGAAAAAAGAAGTAAAAAAAGATAAAGAATAGTATAGTGGGTGGAACCTCTAGTAAGTGAGATACTAGAGGTTCTTCTGTGAATTATTTGAGTAATGTACATTTTAATATATTGTTTTAATTATTTAATTTATATAGAATGAAAAAGGTATGTATTAATTCTTTAATAGAAAAAGAGATAAAGAGATAAAGAGATAAAGAGATAAAGAGATAAAGAGATAAAGAGTTGATACTTTTTAATCGTATAATTTATATAAAGAAATTAAATGTAAGATAATTACATTTAAAACGGTATGGAGGGGTAGAAATATGTTTCAAGGGAAATTAAGAAGAAGTAGTTTAAAAGCAAAGTTACTTGTATCATTTGTTATTGTTTTAATTCTTCCAAGTATTGTAATTGGTTGGACGTCTTATCAACAAGCGAAGACAAATTTTAATGAAACAATCTTACAATCAGCGGAAGATAACGTAAAGATTTTAAATAATGTTATTAACAAAGAGATAGACAGTAAAAAAGTAGACGCAGTATATTTTACAAAGTTATTCAATGGAGTAAGTTACGGCACTGATCAGCTTCAAAATGTGCAAAATAAATTAGAAGAATATAATAAATTACATCCCGAAATAGAAGCGATTTATACGGGGGCTAGTACGGGACAATTTATTCAATCACCGTCTATTCAAATGCCAGATGGGTATAATCCTACCGAAAGAGATTGGTATAAAGAAGCAGCGAAAAAAAGCGGAGAAGTGGTTATCACAGCCCCATATAAGTCAAGTACAACAGGGAATATTGTTATTACAATAGCAAAACAAAATGAGGATAAAAGTGGTGTTCTCGGTATTGATTTAATTATTAATGATATAGTAAACACTTCAAAAATAGTCAATATCGGTAAAAAAGGATATGTAGCAATCTTCGACCAATCTAAACATGTAATAGCACATCCCACGATGAAACCAGGTGAAAAAATAGAAGAAAAACTTGAGAAGGAATTGTACAAACAGGAAACAGGTGATTTTAAATTCAAACTCGATGGTGATGATCGTAATATTACCTTTATAACAAATAAGCAGACTGGATGGAAAATAGCAGGAATTATGCCTTCAAAAGAAATTATTGAAGCAGCTAATCCTATTTTCTATAAAACGCTAACTGTTATTGGTATTTCATTAATAATTGGCGGAATTTTAATTTACTTCATAATTGCTTCTATTATTAGTCCGTTAAAACAACTTGTTATATCATCGAAAAAGATTAGCGAAGGTGATTTAACAGAAACAATTACAGTTCATTCTAAAGATGAAATTGGGCAGCTAGGAGAAAGCTTTAACGAGATGGCGGTATCATTACATCATGTCATTTCTAATATAAATACTTCAGCAGGTCATGTAGCAGCATCTTCAGAAGAATTAACAGCTAGCATGAAGCAGACAAGTGAAGCGACGGAACAAATTACACAGGCAATAGAGCAAGTGTCGAGTGGATCGGAAATACAAACGAAAGAAGTTGAAGAAGGCGCAACATTATTAGAAGAAGTTACAGAAGGAATTCAGCGTGTTGCAGATAGTTCTTCATTAGTATCCACAGCATCTATGTATACGAAGAAAAAGGCTGAAGATGGTGGAAAGTTAGTTGAACAAACTGTGAATCAAATGCAATTAATCCATGAGTCTGTTTCACAATCAGATAAAGTGATTGTTTTGTTAGATGATAAGTCGAAACAAATTGGAGCAATCCTTGAGGTGATTCAACATATTGCAGAGCAGACAAACTTATTAGCATTAAATGCTGCAATTGAGGCTGCGAGAGCTGGAGAACAAGGAAGAGGATTTGCAATTGTAGCAGATGAAGTGCGAAAGCTAGCTGAACAATCAGGACAGTCTTCTACGGAAATTGGAAAACTAGTGAAAGAGATACAATTTGACATAAAAGAAACAGTAAGCTCTATGAAACAGGTTGGAACAGAAGTACAATCAGGACTTGTAGTTGCAAATGAAACGAAGCAAAGCTTTGCTGAAATATTGAAATCTACGGATGATACAGTTGTACAAATTGATAACATGGTAGAGGTGGCGAAGCGAATGACGGTAGATGCAAAACAAGTCAGTGCATCTATTAATGAGATTGCAGCTACAATTGAAGAAAATGCAGCAAGCGTTCAAAATATTGCTGGTTCTTCAGAAGAACAATTAGCATCGGTAGATGAAATCAATGCAGCAGCAGTTCATTTATCGCAGATGGCAGAAGAATTACAAGAGATGATTGGGAAATTTAAAGTATAATAAAAAAAGAAACGAGGTAGTGATTGTACTTCGTTTCTTTTTTTTATCCTGCTATTTGTGGGTTGATTAAAGTTTCGCTGTATAAAGATAAAAAATAAAGAAATATAGAGTAACCGTGTTATGATTAAGTATAATTAAAGAGACTGTATATTCTTTAAATTCTATCTTTAATCATGTTAGGGGAATGGTTTTGAAATTTAAAAAATTAAAACTACAACCGAGAATTACATTAACTATTAGTGCACTTATTTTAGTTGTACTCCTGTTAACGAGTTATTTATTTTATTACATATTATCTGAAACGGTAGAAGAGCAAATTGGTAAAAGAGCTTTGCATGTTGCGAAAACAGTTGCTGCTATACCTGAAATAAAGGAAGCTTTTCAAAAAGAAAATCCAGCTTCTATCATTCAGCCGATTGCAGAAAGAATTCGAATGGATACAGAGGCGGATTTCATTGTAGTTGGGAATAAAGAGGGGATTCGATATGCACATCCTGAGCGAGATAAAATAGGAGAAGCAATGATTGGTGGAGATAACAAAGGAGTTCTATTAGAAGGAAAATCTTATATTTCGAAAGCAACTGGATCATTAGGCCCTTCATTACGCGGAAAAGTCCCAATTCGTAATCAGGAAAATGAAATTATTGGTGTGGTGTCTGTTGGATTTTCAATGGATGATATTCATGGAGCGGTAGAAGTGTATGGAAAGCGTGTGTTTTGGATTACAATAATAGGCCTATTAATTGGAGTAATCGGCTCTATACATTTAGCTGGAAGTATAAAAAGAATGATGTTTGGGATGGAGCCAGAAGAAATTTCATCTTTATATGAGGAGCATAGTACAGTGATTCAATCTGTACGTGAAGGGATTATTGTTATTGATCAAAATGGCATGATTAGTTTAGTCAATCAAGCAGCCTATGATATTCTTTCGCCCGATGAACAACGAAATATTATTGGAGAATTTATTTTAGATATAATTCCTAATTCAACGATATTAGATGTACTTCAAACTGGTGAAGAACAGTTTGATCGTCAATTAAATATAAAAGGGCAGGCTGTTATTGCGAACCGTCTACCCATTAAAGTGAAAAATAAAGTAACTGGCGTTGTATCGAGCTTGCGTTTGAAATCTGAAATGGATCAGTTAACAGCAGAATTATCTCAGACGAAGCAATATACAGAGGCATTACGAGCGCAAACACATGAATATAACAATTTGTTGTATACGCTTTCAGGTCTTATCCAGCTAGAATTATATGAAGATGCTTTGGAGCTTATTCATAAGGAAACGGCGGTATATCAAGATTTTGTTCAATTTATTATGAAACGAATTCAAAATCCATGGTTAGGTGGGATTTTAATTGGATTCTATAATAGAGCAAGAGAGTTGAAGATTGATTTTATGCTAGATAGAGAAAGTAGCTTAGATAAATTAAGCCCGCATATTGAGAGTAATTATGTCGTTTCTATTTTAGGAAATTTAATTACGAATGCATTTGAAGCAATTGAAAGAAATGAAGAACATGATAAGAAGGTAGGAATGTTTGTAACTGATATTGGAGAAGAAATAGTAATTGAAGTGGAGGATTCAGGGCAAGGGATTCATGATGAAATAATTACTAGCATATTCTATAAAGGCTTCTCGACGAAAGAAGGCGGGAAGAGAGGATATGGATTAGCAAAAGTGAAAGAGTTAGTAGAAGATTTAAATGGAAGTATCGCAATCGAAAAAGGGGATTTAGGTGGTGCTTTGTTTATTATTGCATTACCAAAAGAGAGAGGCGAATTGTAATGGGTGAGGAGATTGAAGTATTGATTGTAGAAGATGATATTCGAATTGCAGACATTCATCGTCGTTTTACTGAAAAGATTGAGGGATTTAAAGTAATTGGAACAGCAACGACTGGGGAACAAGCGAAAGAATGGCTAGATTTTGTGAAGCCACAGCTCGTTTTATTAGACGTGTACTTACCTGATATGCAAGGAACGGAACTTGTCACATATATTAGGCATAATTTACATGATACAGATATTATTATGATTACAGCTGCATCGGAAACAGATGTAGTAAGACACGCTTTACGAGGTGGAGTAACAGATTATATCGTAAAGCCACTTATGTTTGATCGATTTAAAGCAAGTTTGGAAAATTACCAAAAAAAGATTGTACAGTTAAAGAAAAGTAATCAATTATCTACAGAACAAATAGAACATTTATGGTCTCAAAGAGGCGTAAAGGGAAATGAAATAGAATATGCCCCGAAAGGTATAGACCCCTTAACTTTAGCAAAAATAAAAAAGCATATGTTAACAGTAAAGGAAGAAGGTATTACTGCGGAAGTGCTAAGCTCAATGGTAGGAGTAAGCAGGTCAACAGCGAGGCGTTATTTAGAATATTTAATATCAGGAAAGAAAGTTCATGCGGAGCTTATATATGGGAGTGTAGGGAGACCAGAAAGAAGATATTTTCTTGTTTCTTCATAATAAAAACAGTAGAGGATATATGTCCGCTACTGTTTTTTATTTTATATTGGAATAATTCCAATTACAATTCCAGTAATCAACATGACCATTGTCGTTCCAACTGCCCACAATAAAGTAAAGCGTTGATGTTCACCAAAATCAACTTTTGCCATCCCGACTAATAAATAGGTGGATGCGACAAGAGGGCTTAATAAGTGAACAGGTTGCCCGAGTAAGGAAGCACGTCCCATTTCAGCTGCACTAATTCCATAGGTAGCCGCAGCTTTTGTTAAAATAGGTAGTACACCGAAGTAAAATGCATCATTAGACATGAAAAATGTGAATGGCATACTAAGTAGTGCTGTAATAATTGGTAATTGTGGTCCAAGTGCATCTGGTATAAGGGCTACTACACTTTTAGCCATCGCATCTACCATTTTTGTTCCTGATAAAATACCAGTGAAAACTCCAGCGGCAAATACGAGAGAAACAACCGCTAATACGTTTCCTGCGTGAGAAGCAATACGCTCTTTCTGTTGTGCTAAGTTCGGATAATTAAGCATAACAGCAATAGCGAAAGCGATTGTAAATAAAACAGGTAACGGCATAACTTCTAGTATGAGACAGACAAGTAATGTAGCAGTTAATAAAAAGTTAATCCATAGAAGTTTAGGACGTTTATGAACCGCAGCTTCTACTGTTGCAGCTTGTTCATCCATTGTTTGCATTTGTTTTAAATATTGTACATCCATAACTCCTAAACGCTTTCTCTCTTTTTTTCCAAGATAGTAAGCAACGAAAACTACCCAAAGTGCACCAGCAATCATTCCGGGTATAAGTGGTGTAAAGAGCTCTGATGCGTCTAGTCCAAGTGCACTCATAACCCGAGCTGTCGGTCCACCCCACGGTGTAAGATTTGTCACCCCTGCACCTAACATAACAACCCCAGCTAATATAAGTGGATTCATCCCAAGGCGTTTATATAGTGGGTACATTGCGGAAACAGTAATCATATAGGTTGTCGTTCCATCCCCATCTAATGAAACGATAATAGTAAGAATTGCTGTGCCAACAACAATTTTTAAAGGATCTCCTTTTACAAATTTCAAAATCCTACTAATGACAGGATCGAATAAACCGCTATCAATCATAATTCCAAAATATAAAATAGCAAACATAAGCATAATACCAGTAGGTGCTAGTTTTTGAATTCCTTCTAACATCATAGGCCCCATGTCTGCATAAAAGCCTCCAATTAATGCGAAAGTAATTGGAATTAATATTAATGCTACTAGTGCTGACATACGTTTCGTCATAATTAAAAACATAAAGACAAATACCATCGCAAATCCAAGTAGTGCTAACATGTAATCTCCCCCTCAAAAATGATTACGCTTTCAAAATAAAATAAAAATTCAGAAAAAAGTTTTTTTGTTTATCATAAAAGCATCCATTTGAATGGTAAATAATTTGAAAAATAACATCATTAGAAGCATAATTTTTATTTTGGTCATTTTGTTCACAGTAGTTAATTTGAATTTTTAAAAAGTAAGCTGCTCTCCATAAGGATGGTAGAATAAGATGAAAATATTGAAGTGTGAAATAGGGAGTAGATTTTATATGAAAACGAAAATGGAAGAGATTTGTAGTTCTTATGAAGGAAAAGTAGAAGAGATTTTTGTTAATGAATCTTCTTACGTATATGAGTGGGAAAAATTAATGATGATCCGAAAAAATAACGGTGAGCTTGAAAAGGTTGCGGTCGGCATCAGTGGAAATATAAGATTAGTAAATGTAGTTGTTGGGCAGCAAATTCATACAGATACATTATTAGTTAGATTAGAAGATGATTTATTAATTACAGGTTGTGAATGATGAGAGATGTGTAGATATGACTACACATCTTTTTTGTTCTATATATTACAAAAGACACATCGTTTTTTCACAAATCGCACACAAGTTTTTGATATGCTCCTTGTAGAAGATAGGGTTAGGGAGGAAATACAATGAGAACAAAGTATGTGATGTTTGCTATATGCTTATTCTTTGTCTTTACAATTGTAGGATGTGGTAAGAAACAAGCAGAGGCAGTGGCAATTGATGAGAAACATGATAAGTGTGATATTTGCCAAATTGGGGTAATGGATAATCAATTTGCAACGGAAATCATTTTAGAAAATGGAAAAGCATTAAAGTTTGATGATATTGGTTGTATGTATAAATGGATGGAGATTAATCCGGGTGAAAAGACGAAAGAAAAATTTGTTCGAGATTATGATTCGAAAGATTGGGTTTCGTTAGAAGACGCTACTTACGTATATGATAAAACAATTACAACACCAATGGCTTATAATGTCATTTCATTTAAAAATAAAAAAGATGCAAAGAACTTTGTATCTAACTATAAAGGGAAAGTTCTTTCGTATAAAGAGCTATCAGAGCATAAATGGGAAATGAATAAAGAGATGATGGGGAACCCGAAAAAGGGAAATCATGGTGGGCATCATTAATAATGGAGAGACAACTATATAGTTGTCTCTTTTTATTATTACTTAGGTACAAATATAGAAAAGGTGTAAAATTTTTAGAAGAACGGTTACAATGGAATATAGTAACCTAAAGCAATCGTTTACCCCGCTATTTGTGGGCAGTAAAACTTCCGCCTCAAAATTAGGTAGGAGCAAAGAAGTTAGGTGGGAGATCAACAGCCCGTAAATGCCCGATTGGTTCAACTAATAATCAGTGGGGTGAACCCTCCCACTGATTAAAGTTTCACTTTATGTACTTTTTAGAAATGTATACAAATGCGGTAAAATCGTGCTAAACTAATTGCTCTGCTAATATAGGTTGAGAAACATAGGTATAAGTTTAGATAATCCGATTAAAGAAGGAATATAAAGGGCTTATGGATAAATGTAATCAAGAAGAGTTATTGTATGTGATGGAGGAATGGTTAAGAAAACATTATCTTTCATAGGAGCTGTAGTTGTGAGAAAACAAAAAATTTTATTATGTATGTTATTAGTACTTTTAATGACGGTAGTGGCTTGCGATAAGCAAGAGGAGCCAGAATCGAAACCGGTTCATGTGAAAAATGAAAAGAAAAAAGAAAAGTATAAAGAACAGGAAGAATCTAAAGAAGAAAAAAGTATAAATTTAATGGACAAACAGTTGCTACTTTCTGCGACTCTTGGAGACACAGAAACAGCTATGAAGTTAATCCAAGATGGAGCGAATATAAACGTAGAAGGTGACAACGGAGAAACACCTGTCCTTGCAGCAACGTACCAAAACCATGTAGAGACAGTTAAAGCATTAATTGTTGCAGGTGCTAATATTGAAATTAAAGATGAGAAACAAAGTAATCCATTTCTTTATGCAAGTAGAGAAGGATATACGGACATTGTAAAGCTACTAATTAATGCAGGGGTTAATACGAAAGAAATTACTAAATCAGGTGGAACAGCACTCATTTCTGCATCAGAACGTGGCCATGTAGAAGTCGTAAAAGAATTGTTAGAGCATACAGATATTGATGTGAATTATAGAAATGCTCGTGGTGGAACGGCTTTAGTAGAAGCAATCGTATTAGGCAATGGTAGTGAAAATCATAAGAAGGTAATTCAAATGCTTATTGACCACGGGGCAGATGTAAATATGGCCAATAAGGAAAATATTACGCCACTGCAATATGCTGAAAAAAGAGGTTTTAAAGATATTGCAAATATGTTGAGGGTAGCTGGAGCGAATGAAGTCGTACAGCCACAACCACAACCAGTGGAATAACAAGGATGAAATAATCCCATTTAGATAGACAGAATGAAGAAGTCATTTCGTATGATGGATTCAGTAATGTGTATTTGAATGGGATTTTTGTTTTGGACATGAAAAATAGATTATGAATGGTATATGGAGTAACTAAGGAGGATATAAATGAGGCTCTCAGAACTTGATTTAATAGCAATTCAGGTAGAGGTTTTATTTGTTCATAATCGAGTAGGAAAAATGAAATATGTAAATGAACAAGGAAATCCGAAAGCACCACGCTTTTTTCTTGGCAGAACTCGTGAAGGGAGTATAACGAGATATCATTGTGATCTGGATGATGAAACGGTAGGTAAGATTGAGAAATTAATTCGAGAATCTTCAAATCATATAGAGATAGCAAAGATTATTCATGTATTAAATGAAGAAAGAACAGTAAAAAATATTTGGATAGGCCCTGCTTTCATGTTCTCTAATAATTTACATAAGCCAACTAGAACAATACAGATAACAGAGAAGAATAAAGAGCTTTTGCGAGAAAACTTTCCCCATCTAATAGAACAGATGGAGTGGAGGCAACCTTACTTTGCAATTGTAAAAAATGAAAAAGTAGTTTCTATATGTTGCAGTGCTAGGAGTACACCTGTAGCTGCTGAGGCGAGTGTGGAAACTTTAGCGGAGTTTCAAGGGAATGGATATGGTACTGATGTTGTTACAGCCTGGGCGATATCCATACAAGAAGAAAAGCGCATTCCACTTTATAGCACTTCTTGGGATAATTATGCTTCAAAAGCAGTTGCAAGAAAACTAAAACTGATTAACTATGGAATGGATTTGCATATCACTTAAATTTTAAAAATAGTTGTTTGCTGTTGGGATTCATCCATATATTTAGATTATCGTTAAATAGTATGATGAATATTAACATTCGATTAACAGCTAATTAACAATCTATCAAAACTGACTTAATAAATGCGTAATATAGTAAAGGTAACAAAATAACTAGGGTAGAGAACATTTGAGAACACCCGCTTACATATAACGTGCCACTTTCTTAGGTGTGCTCTATTTCCTAGAGTTCAAATAAGGAGAAAGGTGTTCTATGTAAGTAGGTGTTTTTAGTTTGGATAAAAATAGAAAAGCTAGGTGGAATGAATGTTTAAGGAACCTTATATTGCGATGATAAAGGATTGGAAAGGATATAACACATACAAAAAGTTACCGAAAACAGTTTTTCTTATGACCGGTTCAATGCTGGAATTACCAGAGCGTGTATATGAATTACAGAAACATGGACATGATGTCTTTCTTCATTGTGATTTTATACAAGGTTTAAATACGAATACAGAGGAAGCACTTTCGTATATCCAAGACGTTATCGGAGCACAAGGCATTATTTCAACAAAAGGATCGACAATTCGAAATGCCAATAAAATTGGATTAAAAACGATTCAACGTATTTTTATTGTCGATACTTTATCTCTTACAAAATCAATTGAAAATTGTAAAACGACTAAACCGAATGCAGTAGAGATTATGCCTGGTATTATGCCTTCAATTATTAAGCAGTTAGCAGAGGAAATAGAATTTCCTATCATTGCAGGCGGATTGATTCAAACGCGAGAAGATGCAGAAATTGCTATTCGTTCGGGAGCGAGCGCGATTTCGACGAGTCACTATGAAGTATGGATACAAGAAGAAAAAAGGAGTGCAGCCTTGTGATTGAATTGAAAAATGTTTCAAAGGTGTATAAAAATGCGGAAGAGACAGCGGTTAAAGGTGTATCGGTTCACATTAAAAAGGGTGAGTTTTTTGTTTTAGTTGGGCCTTCAGGATGTGGGAAAAGTACACTATTACGAATGATTGCTGGCTTAGAAGAGATTTCTTCGGGGGATTTAATTATTAATGAACATGTCGCAAATGATTTAGAGCCGAAAGAGCGTAATCTATCAATGGTATTTCAAAATTATGCACTATATCCACACTTATCTGTAGAAGAAAACATTTTATTCGGACTTAAGGTAAGAAAAGTACAAAAAGAAGAGCGACAAAAGCGATTAATGGAAGCTATTGAAATGGTAGGACTGAAAGAGTATGTAAAAATGAAGCCAGGTCAATTATCAGGCGGACAAAGGCAACGTGTGGCGCTTGCCAGGGCGATCGTAAGTCAAGCGCCGATCTGTTTAATGGATGAACCACTTTCAAATTTAGATGCGAAATTACGTGCACAAATGAGGATTGAAATTAGAGAAATTCAGCAACGTCTAGGAATTACAATGATTTACGTTACTCACGATCAAATAGAAGCGATGACTATGGGAGATCGTATCATGGTCTTAAATAAAGGAAGCATACAGCAAGTTGGAACACCGCTTGATATATATAATGAACCAGCGAATGAATTTGTTGCAAGCTTTATAGGGTCTCCTTCGATGAATATAAATGATGGAGAAGTAGACAAAGAAAAAGGTGTATTACATATAGGACAATTGCAAATGCCATTATCTATTGGACTGTTAAAGCAATTACCAGAAGGAACAATTCGAATAGGTATGCGTCCTGAACATATTGCACTGTCTGAGGAAGGGCAAGAAGTTACGCTACAAGCTGTAGAAGTATTAGGCAATGAATCTATATTAAACTTCGCGGTAAATGGAACAACTTGGAGTGCGAAAGTTATTGGACAACTACTCCTGAACAAAGGTGACAAAGTAAAATTATTATTCTCGCAAGAAAAGTTATGCTTCTTTCATCAAAATACGAATGAAAGATTAAAAGTGGTAGCTGAAGAAGAGTTGAAAGTGGTGGCGAAATAATGATCGAAGTGAGTAAGTTACCGGTTCAAACAAAAGTGTCAAAAAAGAAAAATTTATGGGGGAGAACAAAAGATTTAAGAATAGGATTATTGTTTTTAGCGCCATCAATTTTGCTATTTTCAATTTTTCTGTTCTATCCATTGTTTAGGACGATTTACTATAGTTTTTATTTAACCGATATACATGGAGAAGCTAATCTTTTCGTTGGCTTAGAAAATTATCAATATTTATTCTCTGATCCTGCCTTCTACAAAAGTATAAAATCAACTTTACTATTTGTTTTATATACAGTGCCTACGAGTATTATATTTGCTTTGTTTCTTGCATTGAGTGCAAACGGAAAGGTAAGAGGTATTGGGTTATTTCGAGTTCTGTTTTCTTCGACAATGGGAATATCAGTAGCTGCTAGTGCAGTGATTTGGTTATTTTTATTTCATCCAAGTGTCGGGTTATTCAATAATATATTAGCTTCTATGAATCTTCCTGCAATTGCATGGTTAACGAGTCCGGACTGGGCACTATTCTCTGTATCAGTTACAACGGTTTGGGTGAATACAGGATTTGCATTTTTAGTTATATTAGGTGGTTTACAAAATATTGATACGTCTTTATATGAGAGTGCATCTATAGATGGTGCAAGTTATCTATATAAGCTTCGTCGTGTTACATTACCGATGTTATCACCAACTTTATTCTTTATCGTGACAGTAACGTTAATTAGTGCGTTCCAAAGCTTTGGACAAATTGATATTTTAACGCACGGTGGACCGAATGATGCAACAAATTTAATTGTATATTCGATTTATAAAGAGGCATTTGTGAATCATCAATTTGGGACAGCAAGTGCACAAGCGATAGTACTATTTGTTTTCATTTTCATTGCTACATTACTTCAATTTAAGTTTGCTGAGAGAAAGGTGCATTATAAATGATCGTTAAACAGTGGAAACAAAATTTCCTGCTATACATGCTGCTCATAATTAGTGCAGTAATGGTATTTTTTCCTGTGCTGTATGCGTTTTTAATAAGCTTTATGACACCAGACGATATTCAAATGAGAAGGATATTTCCAACTCAATTTACTTTTGATAATTTCATTAATATTTTTCAGAAAGTACCACTTTTTACATATTTATATAATAGCTTAGTTGTATCGACAGTTGTTATGATTGGACAACTTATCGTGTCAAGCTTAGCGGCGTACGCTTTTGTCTTTCTTCAGTTTAAGGGAAGAAATCTTATTTTTTTCCTGTTTATTTCAACGATGCTTATTCCGTGGGAAGCAACGATGGTACCTAACTTTTTAACGATTCAAAACTTTGGCTGGATCAATAGTTTCGCTGGGATGACAGTGCCGTTTTTTGCAACAGCTTTCGGTATTTTCTTGTTACGCCAACATTTTATGACACTTCCAAATGAACTGAAAGAAGCTGCTTTTATTGAAGGGATTGGAAATGTAAGGTTTTTATTCAGCGTTGTAATTCCATATTGTAAAACGAGTTTTATTACGCTTGGCGTATATAGTTTTTTAACAACATGGAATATGTACTTATGGCCACTTTTAGTGACCACTGATGAAAAGGTAAGAACAGTTCAAATTGGTGTGAAGCAACTTCAATCTCAAGAAGTTGCAACTGATTGGGGAAGCGTAATGGCTGGCGTTACGGTTATCGTTATACCAACATTGATTCTATTATTTTTAGGACAAAAGCAATTACAACAAGGATTAACAAAAGGTGCAATTAAATAACTAAGAGAAGGTGAGATTAAAATGAGTCTAGTTAAAAAAGGTGCTGCTCTATTAATGGTAGCAACAATGGCATTATCTAGTGCTGCTTGTTCAAATAGTAAAACAGAGGGAAAACCTGAAGCACAGGCAAAAGTAGCACCAGTTGAAAAAAATGGTGATAAAACTGTAATTCGTTTTTGGCATGCGATGGGTGGAAAAACACAAGGTGTACTAGATGGGCTTGTTGCAGACTATAATAAGTCACAAAATAAATATGAGATAAAGGCAGAATTCCAAGGGACATATGAAGAGTCTTTAACGAAATTTAAAACGATGTCTGCTACGAAAGAAGCACCAGCTCTTGTTCAGTCGAGTGAAATTACAACAAAATATATGATTGATAGCAAAAAGATTACGCCAATTGATAGTTGGATAAAAAAAGATAAGTACGATACTTCAAAATTGGAAAAAGCAATTACAAATTATTATTCAGTTGATGGAAAAATGTATTCTATGCCATTTAATTCATCTACACCAGTATTAATTTATAATAAAGATGCTTTCGCAAAGGCGGGCTTAGATCCAGAGAAAGCTCCGAAAACGTATGCGGAATTACAAGAAGCAGCGAAAAAGTTAACGATTAAAGAAGGCGGAAATGTAAAGCAATATGGATTCTCAATGTTGAACTATGGTTGGTTCTTTGAAGAATTGTTAGCGACACAAGGCGCTTTATATGTAGATAATGAAAATGGTCGTAAAGATGCTGCAAAGAAAGCAGTATTTAACGGTAAAGAAGGACAGAAAGTATTTGGGATGCTAGATGAGTTAAATAAAGCTGGTGCATTGGGAAAATATGGAGCAAGTTGGGATGATATTCGTGCCGCGTTCCAGTCTGGCCAAGTTGCTATGTATTTAGATTCTTCAGCTGGTATTCGTGATTTAATTGACGCATCTAAGTTTAATGTAGGCGTTTCGTATATTCCATACCCAGAAGATTCGAAACAAAATGGTGTTGTTATCGGAGGTGCATCATTATGGATGACGAATATGGTTTCAGAAGAAACACAACAAGGTGCTTGGGACTTTATGAAATATTTAACGAAGCCAGACGTACAAGCAAAGTGGCATACTGCAACAGGTTATTTCTCTATTAATCCGGACGCATATAATGAACCATTAGTGAAAGAGCAATATGAAAAATATCCACAGTTGAAAGTAACAGTAGATCAATTGCAAGCGACGAAACAATCTCCAGCAACACAAGGTGCTTTAATTAGTGTATTCCCAGAATCAAGAGATGCAGTTGTAAAAGCGTTAGAAGCAATGTATGATGGGAAAAATAGTAAAGAAGCACTAGACGAAGCTGCAAAAGCAACAGATAGAGCAATTAGTATTTCAGCTCGTACGAGTCAAAAATAAGAGAAAGCCGTATCCAAAAAAGGATACGGCTTTCTTTAGGAGATAAGAGATCAAAAAAATGAAGAAGTCTTATCTCTTTTATATGAGTAAAGGGTCTAGAATGAATGTTGTTCTTTTCATTATTTGTTTAACTCCATTGCAACTTGTTTCCCATTTACGAAAACCTCTGCCACTGCTACTAAAACTTCCATCACTTTTTTCATGTCTCATCTCTCCTTGTTTTTTGTTTCATTTCTTACTTTTAGTATAAGGAAATATTGCAATTGCAACTATCGAATTGGATGACAAGAGACTTACATTGTTGTAAGGATAATCGTTGTATTTGTAATAAATGTGATTTTGAATATGAGTTCAAAGGATTCTGTTGTTTTGAAATATAATTAGAAAGAGAGTGGTTTAGAAAGAAGGGGATAATATGAAAAGAATTCTTGTTATTAGTGATATTCACGGAGAAATGAACACTCCCCCACTTAGCGAAGCTTGAAGTGGGGGTTTCTAACGTTTCGACCTAACGGACGATTAACGTCAGGGGAGTTAACACATTAGCGAGCTGTTTCACGCCTAACCCCTCTATCCCATTTGTCCATGCATTTGGGATTACTTTTCGTAAAATGTTAGCCGCAGCATTTACATCTGCATGAATTAAAGTTTTATTTGCTGAACAATATATGCCGCGCTTTATT
>NZ_BOQB01000112.1 GCF_018332475.1 Bacillus sanguinis
CCGACTGGTGCGCTTGATACGAAATCTGGTGAGCAAGTTATGGATATTTTTACGAAGCTTAATGCAGAAGGTACAACAATTGTTATGGTTACACATGAAGAGGAAGTAGCAGCGTATTCTTCCCGCCGCATTGTACTGCGAGATGGGAAAATTACAGAAGATAGAAGGTGTGCGGTATGAGTTTACTAGATAGTATGAAAATTGCCTTATCGTCTATTTTAGCTCATAAACTGCGCTCGGCTTTGACGATGCTTGGGATTATTATCGGTGTAGGTTCTATTATTACCGTCGTTGCGATTGGACAAGGTGGGGAAGCTGCACTGAAATCTCAATTTGTTGGGTCAGGTAATCAAACGGTTCCAATTCATTATAGTGCTGATATGAATGATCCTTTTGGCATGGCGATGGTAGAAGCACCGAAAATAACTGAAGAAGATATTTTTGAAATCAAAAAAATTCCAGAAATCTCACATGTTGTAACAACAAATTCAAGTATGGAACCACTTGATATTGAAGATAAAATAGAAATGGTGAGTATTACTGGGTTAGACAATGAGTATTTTTCAGTAAATAAAGTAAAGTTGTTAAAGGGACGTTCTTTACAAGAATCAGATGTGGATCAAGGTAATAACGTTGTCATGATTAGTAAACAAATGGAAGAAAAGGTATTTAAGGATGCTAATCCAGTCGGTAAAATTATTGAAATGAAGGGTCAACCGATGCAAATTATCGGTGTCTACAAATCAGATAACGAGTTTATGGGAATGGGACCATCAGAAGCATTAATTCCAATTTCATTATGGCCGACACTGTATGGAAAAGATGAAATTCAAAATATTTCTGTTCAAGCAAAAAATGTAGATAACTTAGAAAACGCAGGTAAAAAAGCTGCAGATGTCTTAAACAGTCGTAAACCAAGTGATGCAACTGGTAAGTACGAAGTTATGAATTTAAAAGAACTTCAAGAAGGTATTTCAAAGATGACAGGTATTATGACGATGATCATCGGCGGCATTGCTGGTATTTCACTAGTCGTTGGTGGTATTGGTGTTATGAACATTATGCTCGTATCTGTAACAGAACGTA
>NZ_BOQB01000113.1 GCF_018332475.1 Bacillus sanguinis
TAATAAATAACCTATACTTCTCTTTCTAATTTCCGCAAACCATTTTTCATGTGAAAAGTTATTTACACTTGATGTTGTAGCCGCCGTTAAAAAATGAATCCCTTTATTTTTACAATTTTGAACTATTAGTTCCATTTTATTTTTCGCCTCATAATCATTAGATAATACAGTTAACATTTGATCAATATCATCAATTGCAATGATTATTTTCTTATATGGAAACTCCACTGTTATGTTTGGATCTATAGAAGGTACTACTGCTTCTCTATTATTTATTAGCTCTAACAATTCATCTAACATTTCTTTTAATTGCATATCATCTGTAACTTTCTTCTTCACATGGGGTAAATCTCCAAGAGCTAATATGCCAGTAGGTCTTTCACCAAGGTCTACTAAGTATAGCTCAACCTTTTCTGGAGAGTATTGGTATGTAGTAGTGAAAAGAAGTGTTTGTAATAATGATGTTTTCCCACCTTCTATTCTTCCACCGATAAATATATGATTCATTTCGTCCAATGAAAAATTTTGCAAACGGATATCGTCTGTTTCAACTCCTGCAGAAATTTGAGTTGGTTCTAATTGCTCAACTAAATCTTCTACAAATATTTCTTTAGGAACCATTGGAATCTCTTTTGCTTTTTCACCATTCCATTCACTGCCCATTTTTTGAATAATCGTTTTTAATTGCTGTGAGTATTCTAATTCACTTTCACCTATAAACGGCAGTGCTGCTTGGAACAATTCAGGTGGTTGTCCTTTCATTAACCCACGGCCAGTAGGAACTTCAATTAACGGGAAATTCGGTCTACCAACTAAACTAGGATATTCAGCTCTATCTTGCAATTCAAATGTAATTGCCATCGGTATATTATTACGAACACGATCAAACATATCAATTGTTTGATTAAGCGAGAAATAGAAGTACACGCCATATGTGCTTGATTCGCGTAATAACATTTCTAATACTTCATTCTCTTTTTCGAATTCATTTTTAAATCTTATATAACCATCTACCATTACAACGATAGCAGGAATTCTCTTTCCAACCATTCGATTATACATAGAGAATGACTTTGCACCGATATTAGAAAAACTCTCTTTTCTATACGTGATTTCCTTCTTTAAAAATCCGAATAGACGTTTCATTTTTTCATTTTCGTCCTCTTGTACAACCCCGCCTACATGAGGTAAATCTCTAAAATCTAAGAACATACGACCAAAATCAATAATATAAAAATTCACTTCTTCTGGTGTATGAGATACTGCTAGAGACATAATAATCGTTTGTAACATCGTTGTTTTTCCTGTTCCTGGCATACCATAAATATTTAAGTGTCCTTCTTGTAAATCTAACTTCAGCGGAAATTGCGCTTGATTTGCAACATCATCAATTAATCCGACAGTTACTTGTAAATATTCTTTCGGTTTATTCCACTCACCAATTGTCCAATCTTCCATAGCATAAAATTCTTTTAACAATAATTTTTCTGGTAATGGATCCAGCCAAGGTCCTGGTAATGCTTTAATATTTTCTTTTTCTGATACGCTCTGTACATATTGAATAAAAGCTTGTAGTTGTTTTGGACTATTTGTCATTGGCTTTGGACGCTTTTTCACTTTTATTCTTTCACCCGATAGCTTAACTTCTGTAAAATCAACTATATCAAGTACTTTCTCTTCATCTGGATTATAAGGTGCTCCGCTCCATGCTGATTGGAATAATTCCAATACTTCATTGCTACCAACTTGGAGATACCCTCGTCCTGGTACATTGATTTTTGATGCATCTGGAATCTTTAACATTTCACGACTATCCGCATCATCTTGTACACGTAAACAAATTCGAAAACGCGAGTTACTCCAAATCTTGTCATTTACAACCCCTGAAGGTTTTTGAGTTGCTAATAATAAGTGAACTCCTAACGTCCTTCCTATTGCAGCGACACTAATTAGCTCGTCCATAAATTCTGGTTGTTCCTTTTTCATTTGAGCAAACTCATCAATAACAATAAATAAATGTGGTAAAGGTTCTTTTTCGCGCCAGCTTGTTTCATAATATTCATCTAAATGCTGGACATTTCCAGCCTGAATGAATAATTTTTGTCTACGCTCTAATTCTGCCTTTAATGAAATTCTGGCACGCTCAATTAAGTTTGGATCTTCTAAGTTCGTAATAGATGCAATAATATGCGGTAATCCCGCAAATGTGTTTGACATTCCACCACCTTTATAGTCGATAAGCATAAATGCCATCTCATGAGGATGATAGGTTGCCGCTAACGCAGCTATTATAGACTGAATTACTTCACTTTTTCCTGATCCAGTTGTACCAGCCATTAGACCGTGCGGACCATGCCCTTTTTTCTCTATTTTATCGTGAATATTTAGAAAAACAGGTTTACTTCCTTCTCTTACACCAATTGGAACCGGCAATGAAGTCGGGTATCGATTTTCTTTCCATCTCTCTAGCACTTGTAATTCTTCCATGTTTTTAGCTTGAAACAAGTCTAAAAATGTTAATACTTTCGGAATGTTGGCTGCTGTAGAGCTTTTCATCCGAATTGGAGCAATGCTTCGCGCTCCTAGTTCACATCGTTCGAATGAAAGTCGATCTACTTTAAAACTAGCACGCGTTGTCCCACTATTTTCAGCTGAACTTGAAAACGTTTCGACTAACTCACCATTTTCTCCATTTAAACTTATAACAAGATCACATTCCATCGGTAGCCGTTCCTTTTGTTCCGCAAAAATAAATGTAGAAGCTCCTACACTTTCACCTTCTCTAAGTAACATTGGAGTTAAAGGGTCATCTTCTAAAAATTCTCTCGCTGATAAGAAAAAGACATACATCGGAATTAAAGGAACTTTTGCATCCGCTTGTGCAGAAGAATTATAGATTCTACGCATGTTTAGTGGGGTAAATAGTACTTCAGCTAGTTTCTGTGCATCTTGTTGATTTTCAGATAAAAAGCGCATACTTCTCTGTTCATCCCATACGTGAGGAAGCCACCTCATCCAATCCCACTGCTTTTTCTCCTTCTCATGATAAAATGCTGCTATTTTCACTTCATTTGGTGCATGATGCGTCATAATTTGCGTCGTTACAATTCGAATAAAGTTTAGTCTATCTTCTTTATTTCCAACTACACCAATTACATCGTTTTTTTTCAAAGAAATGGAGATGTGTCCATTTGGTATCGTATTGAAATCCCTTTTCACATTTTGCGCTTCCGTAACTAATGGATTTTCTTCATAACCTTTCTGTTCAGGCACCTTCAATTCTACAAGAAACGGTCTTTCTCCTGTACCAATACGAATATCTAAAAAGTCTGGACTTTCAGGTGTACGCTCCCATAAATTACTTTCCCGATTTTCAATTCTTTGTACACTTTTTAATGGGCTTGGATTTTGTGTAATTAAATATTTTGCTTGTTCAACCTTTAACGTATCTAATTCCACTCGATGCTTTTGAATTTGCTCTAAATATCTTGTTTGTAATTGTTCAACCATTTGACGATGTTCTTTCTTTTTACGGAAATGTCCCATCGTTGTAAATAGATATGACCCCAACATCGGAATACTTGAAACCATCATTAATGGCATATAACTTGCATTCATCTTCATAAATTTCATCATTACAAAATATAATACCAATGTTAAAACCGTCATCATTGCAGGCAGTAACATTGTTTCAATTGAAAACTTCGGCTCCTCCGGTATATTCGGTGGATCATGAATAATAACATCCCCTGTCGGTATATCTACTTTCACACGCGGAGAGCGTTGAAAATACGGTGATTTTTGCACAAAACATTTCTCCTTCCCCATCCAAAAACTATTACTCAATGATTTTCCATACATAATCTTCTTCACTAGAAGATATATCTTGTTTAACAGGTTCATTATAAACTTTTTCTGCTGGCATCATTTCAAAAGAAGGGATAATTGCTCCTTTTTTATGTAGCATTACATATTGTCCATCCCATACATCATTATCGCGCAACGTTTCATCATTCCGAATAGCATGCCACTCTTCTTTATCTTTTGCCACTCTAATTTCATAGATCCCGCTTAATGCTTCATCTATTTTTTCATGATGTAAAATCGATTCAATAATTTGCACCACTTTTACGTCATTTGGAATTGCAATATCTATTTCTTCATTTGACTGTTTTATGTATGTAACAATAATCTCTTCCACATTTATTCACCTTTTTTCCATCATGTTTGTTACCAAGAAATATCTAAAAATGAAATATCATCGCTTGTCGGAGAGTTCTGTGCCCTCTCAATTTCTTTTAACACTTCCTCAAAGTTATACTGCTTAAACGGCACAAGTCCGTCTGAGTGAATAACTATCCGATTAGCTTCTTGCCTAGATAATGTCTTTGAAAAAACCTCTAATTCCCCACCAATAATGCCCCGCTGCGTAGACCACCTTTTCTCTATATTTCTCTCAAACTTCATTACATTCAAACAATTCTCTTTATCTCGAAACAATTGTACAAATGAATCGCCATGTGTAACTATCGTTATTTGTACTTTATCTTCATTTGGAATCAGCTCTATTTTCCCACCGATAAACATCGCTTCACTACCTTGTTTTCGCTTTTCTTCTAATACATCGCGAAGTAACCACGGTGTTTCTTCTGGCAATCGAAATGCATTCACTTCCTCTGAAGCTTCTTCTATCCAATTTTTTAACTGTTCATTTAATAATGTAGCAATATCCAGTCCACTTTCTTGACATGTTTCAAACAAGTTTACTAACTTCATACCAAGAAATTTCGCAGCAATTTCACCATGAAAAGACAGCCCTACACCATCACATAACGCAAATATGAAACTAGTTCCATTATCTAGAAATACTAGAAAGTCTTGTCCACTCTCGTTTAAATCCTGCGTTTCTTTTGCTCTTACATAGCTATATCGATAAGTAAAATGTTTCGTTTCCTTTTCTTGCAATACCGTTTCTTTCTCTTGAGATAGAATATATTTCATCATACTTCTCTCTCCTATCGAACCGGCGTTGCAGCAGACATTTGAAATCCAAGTGATACTAAGTCCGCATTTGTCCCAGGAAACATCATCACCGCACCATCTGCAATATGAAATCCATGTTCCGTCATCATCTCACGATAGCTTTGAGGGATAGGCGATGAAAGTCTTTGCAACTTTGCACCATATTCATCTGTAATCTCTGTATTTGGCATAATGCCTTCCCACTTCTTTATATTAGTAATTTGTTCTTGCATGATTTCATCTGAGATAAAAATATTTTCAATTAGTACATTTCCATCAGGTACAGACATATTCATAATTCTTCGCACAATTAATTCTGGATCTTCACCAGTTGAAGCACCATCTGTCATATGACAAACAACAGGCGCTGGTCCGTCTTGTAAATTTGATAATTCCTTTTGTAATAACTTCTCTACTACAGAGAAAGCTTTTGCTGTATCAGTTAAACGATGCGTTTGGATTTTTTCTAGTGGGCGCAGTCTTGCTACCTCGTCTATTGTTTTCACACCACCCAATAAATCAAAAACATGATCGCTATAGGCTAAAATAGATAACTTATATCTTGGAAGCAAGCGACTACCTTTTGTTGAACGAAATACCATTTGGCGAATCGCTAAAGAAAGAGCATCCGTTACAATATCAATTCTTCTTTTTTCTTCTCCGCCTGCATCCATCATTTGGTTCATTGATGCGCTTACATCTAGAAGATAAATTATATAAGCTGGTGTTTGTTGTGTTGCTTGAGTTTGATATAACATGTTCCATACCCTTCCATACTTTATTATATGAACTTTTTTTATATTCATATTTCATTATAACTTATGAATTTTCTTTTTCTCAATTCATTATAAAATGTTCTTAATATAATTTACATATTTTCACACAAAAAATATTATTATTGTCTTTCATTTTTATTGAAATGCAAAGCACCCTTCTATACTATAGAAGGGTGCTAATGTTATGGTATAAGACGCGTACAATCTCTCGGAAAAGCACTCGCTTCTCTCACATTCGATAATTCTAAAAGTTTATATACAATTCTCTCTAAGCCAATTCCAAAACCACCGTGTGGGGGACAACCGTATCGAAATGTATTTAAATACGATTGAAATTTATCGGGATGTAATCCTTTTCCTTTAAAAGAATCTAGTAACATTTCATAATTATGAATTCGCTGTGCTCCTGATGTTATTTCTAACCCTTTATATAATAAGTCAAACGAGTCAGTAATAGAAGAATTCTCGTTATTCGGCATTGTATACATCGGTCTCGCTTCTTTCGGATAATGTGTAATGAAAACAAATTCACTCTTATATGTTTCCTTCACATATTTCCCTAGTAATTTCTCACCTTCTGTATCTAAATCTCCAATCGGTGATTCTTTATGAAACTTACTTTTTAAGATCTCTTGTGCTTCTAACAATGTAATTTTCGGTATTTTTGTAATGACAGGTACTTCTATTTGTAATAGTTGTAGTTCTTTCTCACAGTTTTTGGCTACTTGTTGAAACATATATCGTAAAACATCCGTTTCTAATTGCATCACTTCATGAAAATCATTTATAAACCCAAGCTCTACGTCTAACGATATATATTCATTTAAATGACGGGAAGAATTGTGATGTTCCGCCCTATAAACCGGTGCAATTTCAAAAACACGTTCGAGTCCCCCAGCTACCATCATTTGTTTATAAAACTGAGGTGATTGTGCTAAATAAGCTTCTTTTTGGAAGTATGGAAGCTTAAAAACATTCGCTCCTCCTTCTGCCCCTTGTGAAACAATTTTCGGAGTAAATACACGTGTGAAATCGTTCTCTATAAGAAATTCACTAAAGCTCTGAACAAGCGTAGATTTCACTTTAAATATCGCCGTGGTTCGCTCATGCCTTAATGATAATACTCTCTCATTAAGAAGTTGATCTAAACCAACTTGTAACTTCTTTTTATTTATTTCAAACGGAAGTGGTTCTGCACCATTTAATATTTTCACTTCGTGAGCAAGCACTTCAACCCCTAATTCTGTTTTTGACGTCTCAACTATTTCACCAATTACGTGGACAACACTTTCTACATCGACTTTGAATCCAGCTAACTCGTTTTCTAATACACATTGAATGACTCCTGTTCTGTCCCGTAATAATAAAAAACTAACATTACCTAGATGACGAATCTTTTTTACCCATCCTTGAAGTAATACAACCTTTCCACTTTGCTCCGTACATTCTTTTGTGAGTGAACGCTTCATTATAAAATGCATTACATTTCCCTCCAGTAATTTTATATTTATTTACATTATTGTTGTCATCGTCATCATCCACGGTCACTCACCTCCCTTCAAAGAATACAAAAATCCGCCCCTATAAATAGGGACGGATTTTTCCGCGGTACCACCCAAATTGTCATAATGACCATCTTAGCCCTGATAACGGTAGGTACCGTTTGCTTTTACTAATTATCACGTTCAAAGCAACACTCACAGGTGTCTTTCCATCATGCGGTATCACAATCTTCTCAGCAACCGATTGCTCTCTGTAGACCTTTGCATCATGTACTTTTCCTGATCATCACTTTTTATATTTACAGAGTATTCTATCTCTTCAATTTATAAAATGCAAGCATTTTTAAATAAATTTTGATTTTTCACATCCACTTTTGGACAATTTCCTCTAAAGCCATTCCACGTGAACCTTTCAATAATACGACATCCTTTTTCGTTATAACTCTCAATACTTCCTCTGCTATCTCGGCTTTATTATCAAATGACTGTACTTTTCCTGTATGATAGTTCTTTCTTGCTTCTTCCGCTACAAATTCGGCTAATTCTCCATACGTAAATACACATTGAATGCTCTCTTCATTTAACATTTTACCAATCTCTCTATGATATGTTTCAGCTTTCTTCCCTAACTCTAACATATCCCCAATCACTATAATTTTTTTCTTATAGGCATTTAACTTCTGTAACGTTTCAATTGCAGCCTTCATGGAGGAAGGACTGGCATTCCATGCATCGTTAATAATTGTAAAACCTCTTTTAGCGATTAAACACTGAAAGCGCATTTGTGTAATATTTATTTGTTGCAATGCTTCTTGTATTTTTTCTGTAGGGACTTTGTAAAATTGACCTACAGCGATTCCGACAATCGTATTAAAAATATTATGTTTTCCATGTAAGGGAACATCGTACTGTATTTTTGTATTATTTAATTTAAAATGAACACCATATTCATCTAATTGTACGTTCGTTGGAAACAAATCATTTGTATACTTTCCACCAAATGACTTACTTTCTATACCTAGCATATTAATATTTTGAGAAAGTAATGGCTCGTCGCCATTATACAGGAACAGTCCATCGTCATTTAATCCGTCTACAATTTCAAATTTAGCCTTCGCGATCTCTTCTCTTGATCCAAGCGTCTCTAGATGTGACTGTCCAATCATTGTAATAATCGCTACATCTGGCTGTGCAATTCGTGATAAATTTCGAATTTGTCCTTTTTCACTCATTCCCATTTCAAGTATTAAGAACTCAGTATTTCGTTTCATTTCTAAAATTGTTAACGGTAAACCGATTTGACTATTAAAATTACCTTTTGTTTTATGCACTCTATAAGTTGACCTTAAAATGCCTTCTATTATATCTTTTACTGTAGTTTTGCCATTACTACCTGTAATTCCGATTACTTTTACATTTATCTCTCTTCGATAAAATTGTGCCAATTGTTGCAAAGCAAACAAAGTTTCATCTACAAATATAATTGGAACCCCTTTTGGCGGAGTACCGTAAGACTTTTTCCATAAGGAAGCGACAGCTCCATTATCCATTGCCTCTTTCACATAATCATGTCCATCTTTGACCCTAATGATTGGAACGAATAGATTTCCTTCTTTAATGTTTTTGGAGTCTATGCAGACACCATGTATTTCTAAATGATGAAACGATTCGTGTAATCCTTCTCCATTTATTACCTCTTCAAGTTTTTTCAAATTCATTTGAATCAGATTATCACCTTTTTCCATTTTATTACATATTTTCAGTTTTATTTACGCATATTAATAAAAATTTTATAGTGAGGTGTTTATATGAAAAAAGCAATTAGTTT
>NZ_BOQB01000114.1 GCF_018332475.1 Bacillus sanguinis
TAATTCATGCAGATGTAAACGCTGCGGCTAACATTTTACGAAAAGTAATCCCAAATGCATGGACAAATGGGATAGAGGGGTTAAGCGTGAAACAGCTCGCTAATGTGTTAACTCCCCTGACGTTAATCGTCCGTTAGGTCGAAACGTTAGAAACCCCCACTTCAAGCTTTGTTAAGTGGGGAGTGTTCATATGCTATAATGTAAAAACATATAGCTATAAGGAGATGTACGAAATGATTCCAGTAACAATATTAACTGGTTTTCTTGGATCTGGGAAAACAACATTATTAAATCGTATTTTAACAGAGAATCACGGTAAGAAATTGGCGGTAATTGTAAATGAAATAGGGCAAATTGGCATTGATAATCAGTTGATTATGAATGTTGAAGAAGAAATTATGGAAATGACAAACGGTTGTTTATGCTGTACTGTGCGGGAAGATTTACTCGTTGCGTTAAAACAATTACTGGATGTAAAAGCAGAAGGTAAAATGGATTTTGATGGATTAGTAATTGAAACAACTGGTCTAGCAAATCCAGGTCCTATTATTCAAACATTCTTTTTAGATCCTGTTATTCAATCTGCATACCAAATTAACGGTGTTGTAACAGTAGTAGATAGTTATCATATACATAAACATTTTGAAAAAGGACTAGAAGCAAAGGAGCAAATTGCATTTGCTGATGTCGTTTTAGTAAATAAATTAGATTTAGTGGATGAAAGTGAAAAGAGAAATCTCTTGCAGGAACTGCAAGGTATTAACCCAACTGCAAAGTTAATAGAGGCAACTAACTGTGATGTGGATATTCCATCGCTACTACAAATTCAAACGTTTAAAACGAAAGATACGTTACAAATTTATCCTCATACAGAGCATAATCATCTAGAAGGTGTAAAATCGTTTGTACTACGTGAAGAACGTCCGTTAGATTTACAAAAACTAAATGAATGGATGTCAGCTGTCGTTCAAGAACTAGGTGAATATTTATATCGCTACAAAGGAATTCTGTCGATTGATGGAGTAGATAAACGAATCGTTTTTCAAGGTGTGCATACACTGTTTGCTGCATCATATGATAGAGAGTGGCAAGAGGGCGAAGAACGAGTAAGTGAAGTCGTGTTTATCGGCAAAGGTATTAATAAAGAATGGTTCCAAGAACATTTTGAGGAGTGTGTGAAATAAGTCTGCATATATTGCAGGCTTATTTTTTGAATTAACTTAAGTACTTTATGGAAAAATGATAGATTGCAAAAACGAAGGATAATAAAAAGCCTGTTTTCACAGGCTTGTATGTTCATCTAATAGTAACTCCATTACAACACCTACAACAGGTCCTTCATCATCAATATCGCCATTTAAACGGAAGCCAAATGACTCATATAATCCCATTGCGAGTTTGTTTTCTGGATGTAAACTTAAATAAATTGTTTTACATTCAAATTTATTTTGTAAGAATTGAATAAGCAAGCGAAGGAAACGTTTTGCGTATCCTTTTCCTTGATATTGTTGGTCAATCATAAAGCGGTCTAACCATACGCTTTTACGTTTTTCACAATACCATCCATACATTGCATATCCTACAAGTGACTCTCCATCGTATAAACCTACTGACGTTCCGTTTCCTTCAAATAATGATTCTGCTAGAGAAAACGCATTGCTTTCAATAAATTGCTGCTGGTCTTTTGCGACGTTTAAAGCAGCTACCGAACGCCAATTTTTTTCTGTTACTTCACAAATGTGAAGATTCATAATTCCAACTCACCTTCTAAATTAATATAGCTTAAAAGCTAATATGGATAATTTTACTTGTTATTTTGGTCAAGTCAAGTAAGAACAAATAAAAAAGAAGCTGCATGACATATGCAGCCTCTTTAAAAAATTTGATTAATTAGTTGCTTCTTTCAATGTGTTTACGTTTTCTTCCATTAAAGTGAAGTAATCTTTATTGCTCTTCGCATCATCTTCAGAAATAGTAGCAAGATGATTTAAGCGTAAAATTTTTGTGCCCGTTTCTTTTTGAATGACAGATGCTACTTTTGGAGTAGAGAAAGTTTCAAATAAAATATATTGTAGATTATGTTCTTTTACTGTTTTTGTAATGTCAGCAAGCTGTTTTTGAGATGGTTCATCTGAAGCTGAAATACCCGCAATAGCAATTTGTTTTAGGCCATAGCGTTGTTCCCAGTATCCATAAGCCGCATGAGAAACTAAAATATCTTTCGTTTTTGCATTCGCAACAGCTGCTTTAAATTGATCATCTAAATCAGTGAATTTTGTTTGAAGCGCTGCGAAGTTTTTTTCGAACTCTTGTTTATGGTCAGGTTGTAATTCTACAAGTGCATTTTTAATTTTTTCTGCCTGTTTCATTGCTAAAGTAGGATCTAACCAAATGTGTGGGTCTTTATCATGATGATGTTCATCCTCTTTATGGCCGTCTCCGTGATCATGGTGCTCTTCTTCAGTAGAAGTACGTAGTTCTATACCTTTTGATGCATTTACAATTTTAACATTTTCTTTTTGCAATGCTTTTTCCATTTTTTCAGCAAATGGTTCTAATTCAGCACCGTTATAAACGAATAAATCGGCTTTTGCAACTTGTACGGTTTGTTTTTGACTTGGTTCAAATGTATGAGAATCTGCACCAGGCGGGTAAATCGCTTCAACAGTTACATAGTCGCCACCAATTTTTTTTGCGAAATCAGCAAGAGGAAAAATAGTTGTATAAACAGTTAGTTTTCCATCTTTCTTGGCCTTACCTTCTTTTTTATTTGAGCAGCCAGTAAAAATTAAAGTGAAAATAAGTAAGAATGAAAATATAGTCAATCTTTTAGGCATGAAGTTCTCCTCTTTTCTTTTTTTTACGGATATATTTTCCCCAATTATAGAAGAAAAATATCATTTTAATACAAAACGGAATAATTACGTTTTAGTTTGCGAACTTAGTATAATACATCTTTTATAAAGTTGCAATAAATAATAATCATTCCGATTTGATTTTGTTATAAAGTTGTCAAATATAGGTGTGTTATTTTTGCGAATACATGCATATGTGACAACGCTGTGTTCATATATATGAAAGGAGGGTGTAGAGGGGGCTGAGTGTTTGGGTTACTTAATGGAAGCTATTTTATTGATATTAGCGGTAGTATTACCATTAGCCTTAGTCTTAATTTTTTTACGAAGATTAATAAGTAATTTAGGTGATGCATCAACAGTAACAAAATTACGAGAGAAAGATGAGAAAAAAGAGTGAGTAAAGCACTATGCATACGCATAGTGCTTTACTTGTGGTAAAATGAGAGAAGGAAACTCCTAAAAGTCGTATTTTACTGAAGGAGAGAAAAGTAAAATAAGAGGTATGTGCACATATGAATAAGCGAACAGCGTTAGTACTTGGTGCAAGTGGTTTAGTTGGACAAGAGATAACGCGTCTATTACTTGAATCAGATTACTACGATTCTGTTACTATTTTTGTAAGAGAACCAATGCAATGGCAACATGAAAAGTTACAGCAAAAGCAAGTGGATTTTTCGATGTTAGAGGAATATAAAGAGTTTTTTGCTGTAGATGACGTATTTAGTTGTCTAGGCACAACAATCAAAAAAGCAAAAACAAAGGCGAATTTCAAAAAGGTAGATTATGAATATACGTTACGAGCTGCTTGTTTAGCTGAAAAACAAGGGGTGCAAAATTTCCTTGTTGTGTCCTCAATGGGAGCAAATCCTAAAGCGTTTTTCTTTTATTCACAAGTTAAAGGGAAAATGGAAGAGGAATTACAAAAGTTAGTCATTGGTGGTATTCACATTTTTAGGCCATCTTTATTAGTAGGAAATCGACAAGAATTTCGTTTCGGTGAACGAATGGCTGAAAAGTTGTCTCGTATCATTCCTTTTATATTTAAAGGGGCTTTCAAAAAGTATAAACCAATTTCAGCGAAAGATGTGGCGAAAGGGATGTATATCACTGCATTGCGAGAAGAAACGGGTATTTATATTTATAACTCAAATGAAATTACAACGATAGAATAAAAAAGAGAAGAATGACATGTATTAAAAATAAGGTTTGAATCTTGAATGAACAGTAAATACATGTAGAGTTTAGCAATTATAAGAAAGTGAAAAAGGAGTGGGGAGCCCACTCCTTTTTCACGATAATTTATAATACAAACACCATTTTTATCCCGCTATTTGTGGGCAGTAAAACCTCCGCGGATTAAAGTTTTGCTTTATACGTCTCCAATACTCTTGATCTTATAGGACAAATGACCTCATCTATTACAATGCTATTTTTAAAGTTGTATTATACTAACGGATGATTTCGTGTTATAAGAATCTTTTACCTCATTTAAAAATATACTACTATCATATATCCAGTGTTTTAATGCCAAGTAATCATTAGAATATATTTTTTATTTGGGAATAATCTGTTTTTTTTTAGATCTGTTTGAGTAAAATCTGAAGGAAATTGGATTCCGAAGATATAAAAGTCATAAATGTACTACTTTATATATTTTGAGGGATTGCAAAAGGAGGATATGCGAATGGGTAAAAAAGAAATGTTGCAAAATGGAATTAAGCAAGTTTTTTATGAAGAAGAATGGTATCCACCACTATTAGACGCATTAAAGGATCTTACTGCTGCACAAGCATGCTGGCAACCAGAAGGAAAGGCTAGTAATACGATTTGGGAAAATGTAAACCATTTACTTGTCTTTAAAGAACGCTTACTTGCCCGTTTGCACCAAGATGAAACATTTGTTGCACCGCAAAATAATGATGAAACGTTTGTCCAAGGTGGACGAAATGATGAGGATGTTTGGCAACAAACAGTGTTGCGAACAATTCAAGTGCATGATGCTTTACAATCTGCATTAATATCCCTTCAAGAAGCAGAACTAGATCAATTAACTCCTTTTCTACCAGTTTGGCAACAATATATGAACATCCTTTTGCACGATGCTTATCATACAGGGCAGATTGTACAACTTCGCAAGCTTCAAGGTTCATGGCCAGCGCATCGTTCTTATTTGTAAATGATACTTAAAATTGTTGGAGTTTCAAACTAAACAAACGAATTAAAAGTAGCATACTGTTATAGAAAAACAATTTCTCATTTAATTTAAGAAATTGTTTTTTTGTTACTCCGGATTATGGAATACGATTTTCAACCCTGTCGCATTTTTAGAATGTGATTATGCTTGTTTTATTTATTAAAGTTAACTGAGTTTATATAATATTATTTCAATGTAATGCTACATGTAGTGAGAATAAGGAGAGAAAAATAGGCGTATCGAGCAAAAGGTTGATACGCCTTAAAACGATATTATGAAATAATATACGTTGCCTTGTAGTATACTTTTAATTTCTCTATGAGTAGTCGTACATATTATTCTCGGTTTTATTTATTCGTATGGATTTTCCCAGGTGCTCGCTCGTATTGATACGGTTCTTCTAACTCAAAGCCAAGTTCGTTGGCGGCTATTCTTGGGAAGTAAGGATTGCGAAGTAACTCACGTCCGATAAAAATTAAATCTGCTTCGTTATTATTTAAAATTTGTTCTGCCTGTGCCCCAGTCGTAATCAATCCAACAGCACCAGTTGCAATGTTAGCATGCTCTTTAATATGTTTAGCGTATTGTACTTGATACCCGGGATATACATCGATGTGTGCCGGTACAACAGCCCCAGAACTACAATCGATTACATCTACCCCTTGTTCTTTCATCCACTTTGTATACTGAACGTAATCTTGAACCGTTAATCCATCCGGGTGATAGTCATTTGCTGAAATACGAACGAATAACGGTCCGTTCCATACTTCATTTATTGAGTCAATAATTTCACGTAAGAAACGATAGCGATTTTCAGGTGAGCTCCCATATTCATCAGTCCGCTTATTAGAAAGTGGAGAAAGAAATTCATTTATAAGATAACCGTGAGCTCCATGTATTTCAATAACGTCAAATCCCGCTTGTTTTGATCGTATTGCAGCTTGCTGAAAAGCTAATATAGTATTTTTTATTTGCTGTATATTCATTTCTACTGGTATTTTCATTGTTTCATTAAAAGGAATTGCTGATGGAGCGAGAGCATCCGTTTCTAATTCTGCTTTTCTTCCGGCGTGAGCGAGTTGGATGGCAGCTTTTGCACCGTTATCATGTATAAAAGTTGTCGTTTTATGTAAGCCTTCAATTAGGCTATCATCCCATATACCTAGGTCTTTATTAGAAATTCTTCCTTCAGGTAACACGGCTGTTGCTTCAATCATAACTAAACCAACTTGACCAGCCGCTCTCGTTCCATAATGAACGAGATGGAAATTAGTTACTTGACCATCCTCATTCTCAGATGAATACATGCACATAGGTGACATGACAATCCGGTTTTTAAATGTAACACCCTTAACTGTATAAGGTGAAAAAAGTTCGGGATTCATTCAATAGCCTCCTAGATTGAATTTTCTTACATTGTAGCATTCTCTTTTTTGTTTTCCCTAATAAAACGCTTATACGAAAAATTTTGTCTATTCGTGTTACAATAATTAATATGAATTGAATTGGAGGATGACATATGTACCAGGCTTATTATGAAAGTGAATTAGGTTTGCTGGAAATTACAGCGAACGATAAAGGACTTACGTCTGTTATATTTGTTGATGAGAGACAAGAAGAACATAAAAATGAAATGATAAATCAATGTATAAATGAGCTAGATGAATATTTTAAGGGGAATAGAAAAGTGTTCACAGTCCCGCTGTCTGCTGAGGGAACATCATTTCAAAAAAATGTATGGGATGCGCTCTATACTATCCCTTATGGCGTAAGTGCTTCATATTTAGATATTGCAGAGAAAGTCGGAAATACGAAAGCTGTACGAGCGATAGGAGGAGCGAATAGTCGTAATCCAATTTCAATTATCGTTCCGTGTCATCGTGTAATTGGAAAGAGCGGGAAGCTTGTTGGGTATGCAGGTGGTTTATGGAGGAAAGAGTGGTTATTAAAACACGAAGGTATTTTGAAATGACGTATGGATGAGAAGAGGGATTGTTTTGAAGTGTATAAATTGTGGGCAACTTTGCAAAGGAAATCAGTTGAATTGTGAAAGTTGCCAGCGGGCCTTGCATAATGAAGAAGGTGAAGGAAGCTCGCTAATAGACAAGGAATTAGAAGTATATGTAGGGAGACAATATCCGTATTACAAAAGGAAATGGGAGCTTGAGGAAAAGCGGATTGCTAGGTGGAGCTGGAATGGTTGGGCAGCTATTTTTAATGTAGGTTGGTTTGGATATCGTAAGTATTATGTACCTGCAGCTTTGTTTGTATTGTTATTATTAGCATGCGATGCATTTTCTTATTATATGGGTTTCAACGTAGCACTGCCGATTATTAATATGGTGCCTCTAACGTTTTTATTACTTGTTTTTATTTTATTTGGAATGGCGATTTTTGCAAATGGATTATATTATCAATTTGCAGAAAGGCGTATATATCGAATTAAAGCACGAGAAATTCAAGATGAATCGGTTGAGAAGTATCTTATTCGTGATAGTGGTGGAACGAGTAAAATGGGTGCAACAATTGTTACAATTTTAGCAGTTGCTAGTATCTTTTTCAGCCATTTCTTTTTCCCGACTGATCGAGATATTATTCAAAAGGTTCGTGCAGGCTCACTATATGAATATCCGTTCTTTTCCATTGGTGAATCGTTTGAAAATTATTTTAGAAATCCAGGTTGGGTATATTATCGTGGCACCGAAGGATTAGAATTGGTAGAGTTCCAAGGAGAAAGTCCTGATATGCCAAGAAAAAAGGTGACAATCCAATTTGTTGTTGATTATAAATTGGGAGAGATTGAGCCGTACTCACTTACAATTAATGGAGAATCCAAAAATGAGGAAGAGTTTTTGAAGATAATGGACGAAATATTTAAAGTTCAAAATCCATTTGACATAGAGGATGGATTACAAGTAAAAGAAATAGAAAAAGAAGTGGATAGAAGGGTGTTCTATCTGCTTCTTTTTTTACTGTACAAAAATAATATTTGAAATAATCAGAATCTTTTGTATAATAATATGTATTATACTGGATTTCATTTATACATATAGATTGGGGGAAGGAAGAATGAAGAGAAAGGTAACAACGATTGCTGCAGTTGCATTATCAACTAGTGTATTAGTTGCAGGTTGCGGAAATGGGGAGAAGGCATCAACAACGAAGAAAGAAGCAGGTAAGGGAGCAGCAGAAAAGCAAGTATTAAACTTACTAGAAGCAGCAGAAATTCCTTCAATGGATACGTCAAAATCGACAGACTCTGTATCATTCCGTGCCTTTGTCAATGCAATGGAAGGATTATATCGTTTAGATAAGGATAATAAACCAACTCCGGGTATGGCAAAAGATGTGAAGATTAGTGAAGATAAAACGACATATACATTTGAATTACGAGATGCAAAGTGGTCTAATGGCGATCCAGTTCGAGCACAAGATTTTGTATATGCATGGCAACGCGCATTAGATAAAGCAACGGCAGCTGAGTATGCATTTATTTTATTTGATGTGAAAAATGCACAGAAAGTAAACAAGGGAGAATTACCGTTAGATCAATTAGGAGTAAAAGCAAAAGATGATAAAACGTTAGTAGTAGAATTAGAACAACCAGCGCCATATTTCCTTGAGCTTACTTCATTCCCAACATTTTTCCCTTTAAATGAAAAATATGTGAAAGAACAAGGGGATAAATATGCATTAGAAGCAGATAAACTATTATATAATGGACCATTTACGATGAGTGAATGGAAACATGAACGAAGTTATCAGCTAAAGAAAAATCCTAATTATTGGGATAAAGATACTGTGAAGTTAGAAGAAATTAATGTAAATATTGTGAAGGAAACGAGCACAGGAGTAAATTTATATGATAGTGATCAAGCGGATCGAGTAATTTTAAGTTCTGAATTCGTTGATAAATATAAAAAGAATAAGCCAGATGAATTTAAAACGAAGTTAGATCCACGTATGTATTTCTTACGTTTTAACCAAAAAAATGCAACGTTTAAAAACCAAAAAGTTCGTGAAGCGATTGATCTAGCATATGATAAAAAAGGAATTGCAAATGTTATTTTAAATGATGGATCATTACCAGCATATTTCTTAGTACCTGAAAAATTTACGACAGGACCAGATGGAAAAGATTTCCGTACTGTAAATAAAAATTTCCGTGACAGCAAAGATAATGCAGAAAAAGCAAAAAAATTATGGGAAGAAGCGAAGAAAGAACTTGGCCAAGATACAATTACAGTAGAATTTCTAAATGATGATAATGGTAGCCGTAAAAAAGTGGGCGACTTTATTAAAGAAGAGTTAGAGAAGAATTTACCTGGTATTAAAGTGAATTTGAAACAACAACCATATAAGCAGAAGTTAGAGTTAGAAAAGAAATTTGAATATGAATTTTCATTATCTGCATGGAGTCCGGACTATCCAGATCCAATGACTTATATTGATATGTTTGTTACTGGAAGCTCATTTAATGAAATGGATTATTCTAACCCGAAGTATGATGATTTAGTAGCAAAATCAAAAGGAGAGCTATTAAAAGATGACAAAGCACGTTGGAATGCACTTGCAGAAGCTGAAAAAATCTTAATTGGTGAAGATGCTGCCATTTCTCCTACGTACCAACAAAGTACCGCATACTTAGAGAAACCATACGTAAAAGGTATTGCGAATCATACATTTGGTGGGGACTTCAGTTATAAATGGGCATATATTACAAAGAAATAGTATAATGAAAGATGAGTGAATTTTCGCTCATCTTTTCGTTTGTTTAAGGAGGAGCTACTTTTGTTAAAAGGAATCAATCATTTTTGTTTTTCAGTATCTAATTTAGAAGATTCTATTACATTTTACGAAAAAGTATTGGAAGGAGAATTATTAGTTAAAGGGAGAAAACTTGCATATTTTAATATATGTGGGATATGGGTAGCACTTAATGAAGAAGCACATATTCCGAGAAATGAGATTCATCAATCTTATACGCATATTGCGTTTTCAGTTGAACAGAAAGACTTTGAACGTCTACTGCAGAGATTAGAAGAAAACGATGTTCATATTTTACAAGGAAGAGAAAGAGATGTAAGGGATTGTAAGTCTATATATTTTGTTGATCCTGACGGCCACAAATTTGAGTTTCATTCAGGGACATTGCAAGACCGACTTCATTATTATAGAGAAGATAAACCCCATATGACATTTTACTAAGGGAGGAAAGAAGTTGCATGCACTAGTAATTGGCGGGACAGGAATGCTCAAGAGAGTTTCTATGTGGCTTTGTGAGCAAGGGTTTCATGTTTCTATTATTGGACGAGATGAAGTGAAATTAGAAAATGTTAAGCGAGAGAGTGCTGCGCCAGAAAGTATCACATGTCTTCCGTTAGATTATCATAATGACGACGATGTAAAGCTAGCTACTAAAAGCACAATTAAGCGGAATGGCCCCATAACATTAGTTGTCGCATGGGTACACGCAAGTGCGAAGGATACGTTATCACTTATTTGTAGAGAATTAGATTTTTCGTCTGAAACATACAGTGTTTTTCATATTTTAGGTAGTAAAGCCTCGCGCATGACGGCACAAAAAATAGGTGGTACACGATGTAGTTATCATAGAATTATATTAGGTTTTATATTAGAAGATACATACGGGAGATGGCTTACCCATGAAGAAATATCGGATGGGGTAATAAAAGGAATTGAGAGTAAATGTGATGAATGGATTGTAGGACGAGTAGAACCGTGGGAATTGCGGCCAACATGGTAAGGGGGAATGAGAAATGAAGACAACTGTATATGTAACAAGGCATGGTGAGACGGAATGGAATGTAGCGAAACGAATGCAAGGGCGGAAAAATTCTGCTTTAACTGAAAATGGTATGTTACAAGCAAAGCAATTAGGAGACCGAATGAAAGATTTATCTATCGATGCGATCTATAGTAGTCCGAGTGAAAGAACCCTTCATACTGCAGAGTTAATAAAGGGCGAACGTGATATACCGATAATAGCGGATGAGCATTTCTATGAAATTAACATGGGTATATGGGAAGGACAGACAGTCGATGATATAGAAAGACAGTACCCAGATGAAATACAATTGTTTTGGTATGAGCCACATCTTTTTCAGTCAACATCAGGAGAAAATTTTGAGGCTGTTTATAAAAGGGTAATGGATGGGATACAGCTTCTTTTAGAAAAGCATAAAGGAGAAAGTATATTAATTGTTTCCCATGCGGCAGCGGCGAAACTACTTGTAGGACATTTTGCGGGTATTGAAATAGAAAATGTGTGGAATGATCCATTTATGCATAGTGCTAGTCTTAGTATAATAGAATTTGAAGAAGGTAAAGGTGAAGTGAAGCAATTTGCAGATATAAGTCATTTTCAATAAACGTAAAAAAGGCCGCAAGACGGCCTTTTTTGTAGGCATAAAAACTAGCAATTACGTTTTTTATACCAGAAGTGATCGAATTTCTTGTTTTTGCAAGATGGGAATTTATGTCCGCCTTTGCAATCATTCCATTTGTGCCCGTCATCGTGACAGTCTTTACCATGATCACAATCATCATCGCAAGATCTACCGTGTCCGTGAGGGAAGAATTCGCATTTTTTACAGTAACATCGTTTTGTCCAGTAAAATTTCTTTTCAAAGCGCACACATTTTGTAACGAACGTACAATGCTTTCTGCGAGTACGTTTAGTTACTAAAACACATTCTTTTCTACGTGTTACTTTCGTAACGAACGTCCATTTTTGAACGCGAACACGAGTACATTTCGTAACAAATGTCCACTTTTTAACGTGAGTACATTTTGTAACAAAAGTACAGTGTTTCACGCGAGTACATCTTGTTCTCGGGCAGTTACAATCGTCGCTACATTCTATTTTAGTAGTACAATCATCATCGCATTCAAACGTACTTGGATCTTGGTGTAAGAAATCCTCCATCCCAGCACTTTTGATTTCTTCAACCGCTTTTCTAATATCACGTTTCATAGAAATCCTCCTTATCATGTATTAAGTTGAAAAGGTATTCTTTTTCCTTAACAGGATATGTATGTAGGTATATTTCTGAACAGGACAAGAGTGTAATTTTATATAAATGGTTGATAGTGGAGGTATGGACAAGGCAAAGTGCATACATTGAATGAAGAGAACTGAGAAGGGATGTGGAAATATGCTACCTTCATATGATTTTTTTATTCATCCAATGTACTTAGTGGAATTGAAAAAAGACATTTGGTCAGACAGTCCAGTGCCAGCAAAATTAACTTATGGAAAAAAGAAATATGACATTGATATCGTATACCGAGGTGCTCATATTCGTGAATTTGAGAAAAAGTCTTATCATGTTATGTTTTATAAACCGAAAAAATTTCAAGGTGCGAAAGAAATTCATTTAAATTCTGAGTTTATGGATCCGTCTCTCATACGAAACAAATTATCTTTAGACTTTTTTCATGATATTGGTGTACTTTCACCAAAATCACAACATGTATTTATAAAAATTAATGGTCAAATTCAAGGTGTATATTTACAGTTAGAATCAGTTGATGAAAACTTTTTGAAAAATAGAGGATTACCAAGTGGTTCTATTTATTATGCAATAGATGATGATGCGAATTTTTCTTTAATGAGTGAGAGAGATAAAGATGTTAAGACCGAGCTCTTTGCGGGTTATGAATTTAAATATTCGAATAAAAATAGTGAAGAACAACTGAGTGAATTTGTATTTCAAGCGAATGCTTTGTCGAGGGAAGCTTACGAAAAAGAAATTGGGAAGTTTCTACATGTTGATAAATATTTAAGGTGGTTAGCTGGCGTTATTTTTACACAAAACTTTGATGGTTTCGTTCATAACTATGCACTATATCATAACGATCAAACAAATTTATTTGAAGTGATACCGTGGGATTATGATGCAACTTGGGGGCGAGATGTACAAGGGAGACCACTTAATCATGAGTATATTCGCATTCAAGGCTATAATACATTAAGTGCAAGATTGTTAGATATACCTATATTTAGAAAGCAATACCGAAGTATTTTGGAAGAAATACTAGAAGAACAATTTACCGTTTCGTTTATGATGCCGAAAGTTGAAAGTTTGTGTGAATCGATTCGTCCATATTTACTACAAGATCCATATATGAAAGAAAAATTAGAAACATTTGATCAAGAAGCTGATATGATTGAAGAATATATAAATAAAAGAAGAAAGTATATACAAGATCATTTACATGAATTGGATTAATTTTGAAAGAGATTGGAACATTATCAATCTCTTTTTTTGTATAATAAAGATGTATGAATGGAATTGACGTAATATGTACTTAACAAAGAATGGGGATGTGGAAGCATGAAGGTAAAATGGCTTGATTGGGTAAAACAAATACAATCTATAGCTCAAGCGGGTTTAACGTATTCTAAAGATGTGTATGATATAGAGCGTTTTCAACAATTACGGGATATTTCCATTTCGATGATGTCACATTACACGAAGACAGATTGGGAAATTGTAGAGAAGTTATTTGCAAGTGAGACAGGCTATCAAACACCAAAAGTTGATATAAGAGCAGTTGTTTTTCAAAATGAAAAGTTATTATTTGTGAAAGAAAAAAGTGATGGGAAATGGGCATTGCCAGGTGGATGGGCTGATATCGGTTATACGCCGACAGAAGTAGCTGCAAAAGAAGTTTTAGAGGAGACAGGTTATGAAGTAGATGATTTCAAGTTATTCGCTATATTTGATAAAGAAAAACATCACCCATCACCTTCCGCAACTCATGTATATAAAATTTTCATAGGCTGTAAGATTATCGGTGGTGAAAAAAAGACGAGTATTGAAACAGAAGATGTGGAGTTTTTTGGTGAGAATGAATTGCCTACTTTATCAATTGCTAGAAATACAGAAGAGCAAATTAAAGAAATGTTTGCCTATATGAAAGAACCTCAGAAAGAAAAATTAATAGATTAATAATGTTGGAATGAAGATATTGGCAGAATGCAACCTTTATGTAATAATGGGATGGTATGTGAAGAAAAAAGGAGATAGAAAATAAAATGTTAGCAAGCATAATAGATCAGTTATTGCAATTTTTTGCAAGCTTAGGTTACTTTGGAGTAGCGCTAGCTTTAATGATTGAAATTATTCCGAGTGAAATTGTACTTTCATATGCGGGCTTTTTAGTTGCGGATGGTAAAATTAGCTTTGTCGGTGCAGTTATTGCTGGAACAATCGGTGGTACTTTAGCCCAAATCTTTTTATATTGGCTTGGATACTATGGTGGGCGTCCAGTTGTAGAGAAATATGGGAAATATCTACTTATTAATAAACACCATTTAGACATAGCAGAAAATTGGTTTAAACGTTACGGAGCAGGAGTAATCTTTTCTGCACGTTTTATCCCAGTCGTACGTCATGCAATCTCTATTCCAGCAGGATTAGCCAAGATGCCATTAAAACTATTTACACTGTATACAGTAGTTGCGATTATTCCATGGTCAATACTATTTATATATTTAGGTGAAAAGCTTGGCGGGAATTGGCGACACATTAAAGAGTATGCATCCGATTACACACATTACATAATTATAGGAGCTGTTCTTTTTGTTGCCCTATATTTCGGTTTAAAGTATTTCAAAAAGAAAAAAGCAGCGCGTTAAAGTCAATGATTTTTCATTGGCTTTTTTTATTTGTTTAGGTTCTAAAGAAAAGGAGTTGTCCATAATGTGTAATAATAAAGCGTAGCGGAGGAATGTGATGAAAGGGTCACCGTTTTTACGTGGAACGATATTTTTAACGATGGCAACTATGATTTCAAAAATGTTAGGGTTTATATATGTTATACCATTTACAGCTATGGTCGGTACGAGTGGTTATGTTTTATACACGTATGCATATCGTCCATATACAATTATGCTCAGCATTGCGACGATGGGACTACCACTCGCTGTTTCAAAAATGGTATCAAAATATGATCAACTAAATGACTATCATACGGTGAAAAGAGTATTAAAGAGTGGTATCGTTTTTATGCTTTTAATGGGAGTAATCTCGTGTTTTATACTATATTTGTTAGCTCCACATTTAGCTGAGTTAGTGATTGATGGGAATGATCAAACAGGGAATAGTGTAACAGCGGTCACAAATAATATTCGAATTGTAAGTTTTGCATTAATACTTGTGCCAGTAATGAGCTTATTAAGAGGTTTTTTTCAAGGATTTCAGTCGATGGGACCTTCTGCATTAAGTGTCGTTGTAGAGCAATTTTTTCGGGTCTTAACCATTTTGATAGGAAGCTTTGTCGTTTTATATATTTTAAAAGCTTCTGTCTCGCTAGCTGTTGGTATTTCAACGTTCGGTGCTTTTATGGGAGCGATAGGTGGATTAACAGTTTTAAGTGCGTATTACATAAAGAGGAGAAAGCACTTAAAGAAAAAAGAAATAGCAAGTATACCGCAAACAACGAAATCTTTTTTCTCGCTGTATAAGGAGCTTTTTACATATTCAATACCGTTTGTTGTGGTTGGTTTAGCAATTCCGCTGTATCAGACGATTGATACATTTACAATTAATAAACTACTTATACAAATAGGGTATATGCAAGGAGAAGCGGAGAAGATTAATGCGATAATTGGTCTTGTCCAGATGGTTGTACTTATCCCAGTTTCCGTTGCGACTGCTTTTAGTATGTCTCTCGTACCAGAGATGACGAAAGCTTATACAGCAGGAAATGCGAAGTTGTTGTACAAACATTTCACGAGGACGAATGTATTAGTAGTAGGGATTACGGTACCGGCGGCAATTGGGATGATGGTGTTAGCCAAGCCGGTATATACTCTTTTATTTGGCATGGGAAATGATCCGGAGATGGGAAGGATTATCCTGCAGTACTATGCTCCTGCTGGTATACTATTTTCTCTCTTCACAGTAACGGCTGCTATGTTACAAGGAATAAATCAACAACAGAAAACAGTGCTAGGATTAGGTATTGGCATTATTGTGAAGATAGTTTTGAATATTGTATTGCTTCCGTATTTCGATTATGTAAGTTTTATTATTTCAACATACGCTGGTTATACGATTTCAGTTGGCTTTAACTTGTGGATGCTTTCTAAATATGTTATAAAGGCAACATAAGCTTTTTAAGGCAGAGAGCACTCTGTCTTTTTCTTTGTTTATCCCGCTTTAACGGGCAGTAAGATCCTCACCTCAAAATTCAGCGAAAGAAAAGAAGTTTGGTTGGGATCAACTGCCCGTA
>NZ_BOQB01000115.1 GCF_018332475.1 Bacillus sanguinis
CTCTTTATGAAAGTAGCCACTGAAAAGAAAGGCTGGGCACCAAAAGTTATTTTAATCGCTAACTTCGGCGTAAGCTTCTTCTTCTTATCTCTTGCGATGGACACATTACCGATGGGAACTGCTTACGCAATTTGGACTGGAATCGGAACTGCCGGAAGTGCACTTCTAGGTATTCTTATTTTCCGTGAATCAGCGGATTGGCGTCGTCTTGCCTTCTTAAGCTGCATTCTATGCGGCGCTGTTGGCTTAAAACTATTAAGCTAACGTGAGGTGAATGTCATGTGGAAAGAAAAAGGAAAACAAATGTTAGCATGGATTACACTCGGAATCGTCATTCTACTGCAAATCAGTTTTCATATAATAGAATGGTTGTTTCATAAAGTAGTATCCATTCTTACCTTCCTTCCTAGCATGGCACTTGAAATTGCATCTATTGTTTGGTCAGTTATTGCCTCCATTGCAATCGTCATTATATGGAGTATCGCCAAACTATGGAATAAATTATTTAAAAAGGACAGTACTTCTGAAAAAGAGTAACTGTCCTTTTTATGTCTATTTAGATTTTTTATAGAAATTTGATGTAATAAGACAAAGTAGACCAACTATGGCAATACTCATACCAATCTCTTTATGCAAATTAGGAAATGGTGTTGGGATATCTGAATAAAAATTTGCTAATATGAGACCGATTGAAACGAAAAGTACCCCTATTCTATATAACCATTTTCTTTTATTCATCATTCTCCCCCTAACATTTTTCATACACTCCTTTCTTTTGGACATACTACCTAAAAAAGGAGTGGATAATATGCAAAATTCTATACATAAGCAAATCCTATTTTTATTTTTCCTCTTTCTTATTCTCGTTATCGTTTTCAGCTTTATATTACATACTCCAAAAGATGTTGTACCAAACAGCCTCTCTGTTTATAAACTCTTACTTTCCTATTGTCGTTATTGAAGAAGGTGCCTTTTATAGGGCACCTTTTAAAATTCTCTCTTCTCATACAATTTCACTGAAACGAAGATAGATACTATGAACATGCATATTGAACTAACGAATAACATGCTGTTATATAATTGAATTTGTTCTAGGTTGATTTGAAACAAAGTTTCTACAATAACAATCGGTGCCATGGATATGACTATCGTAATAAAAATAGTTTTTTTATATCCTAGCCAAAACGATATCGGTAGAACAAAACTTAAATACACTAAAATAAAGCTAATACTAGTAAACACTGTTGTTTCAATAAATTCAAATATATTAGTTCCATTCTTTATCCCCATCGTAAAACAACCAATTGATACACTTATAAAAAGAATAATAATTGATACGACATATTTTGCAAATACAATTTCTTTTTTCACTATCGGTAAACTATTTACTATTATTTCACTCTCATTTTTACCATCCGCTTTAAATGTTTTTATCGTCGCCATAACTGTAAAAATGACCGACATCATTACGAATACATTTCCTGTATCTTTTAAGGCCATATAAAAGAGAATCGGATAGAGTATGTACCACATTAAGAATTTCCATGGAACGATGCAATCTTTTAAGATTAGTTGTTTCAAAGCTATTCTCCTCCCTATTACAAATCACGCTCACTATACAAATTAATTGAGAGTAACATAGACATAACATATAAAAGAAGCAATCCTGCTATAAAACAACTATTTACAACAAGACTCGTGTTCCAAACATTCTCTACATCTAACCATACGTTACTTACAATCAGTCCACTTAAATAACCAAATGCAATTCCGATGAAGGGAGCAATTTGTTTTGCACTGCTATATCCTACTGAAAATTCGATTGGGAGTACGATTATGCTATAAACCAATCCTCCCGTTATTCCACCAAGAATCTCTCCCCATAGCATAAACGCAGTTGTATTTTCATTTTGCAACTGGATCACAAGTGAGAAAACTCCACCTAGAGTAACTAAAATACTTACAAATATGTATTTTGCTATGACAATTTCTTTACGCTGAAACGGTAAACTATTTATTATCATTTCACTTTTATTCCTATCCTCATAACTCATTGACAGCATCATTCCAAGAACAGGTATAAACATAATAAACGTCATCAGAAAACTATCACTACGAAAATCAACAATAGAAAGGAAAAACAAACATATTAAATACACAAAACTTAACTTTCTTTGCAACATCATGTCTTTCAAGATTAGTTGCTTGATCATGTATTACACCTCACTAAACCAATTCCTTAACATCACTTATTAGTTTTTATATAAGAAGGATTAGAGCTCTTTCTTTTTAAAACTCACAATAGCTATAAACATTGAAGCTAAATAACTTACACACGCGCCTATACTCAAAATACTAATAACTAATAACACATCTGAAGTTCGAAAAATCATTAACATAAGCCTTTCATCCGTAAATATATTGCACATAAATCCTAGTAAACCTATTATAGGAAAAAGCATAACTAATCCCAGCATAGTAACCGTTCGCTTATCTTCACTATATTTTATTGGAAGAATCATAACAGCATACAGAACAGAAAAGAAAATAGCTATAAATGCTGCATACCAAGGAATATTTATATTTTCTTTTAATATAAATACAGGGAGTATAAAGAATACGAATGTAATGATTAAGCTGAATGCCATAAAAAATAGTGTCGATATGTATTTCGCAATGACAATATCTTTTCTAGTAAAAGGTAGACTTACTAATATTTTTTCCGTACTATTTTTCTCTTCATTTGATAAAGAGATTGAAATCATCAAAAGACATATTGCAAAACAAACATACGCCATTTGAAATGGTTCTATAGAGTTTTGGAATGCTCCGTATATTGGTAAGATCAAATAGATAAGAAACATTTTTCTTTGTAAGAAAAACTCCTTCAAAATCAACTGTTGCATCTGAATTCCCCTCTCTATAAATCACGCGCTCCATAAATTTTAATTGTAAGAAACATAGAAGCGATATAAATACTGACTAATGCAATGAATCCAACTATAAATACACCAATATGCAGAGGATTCATAATCCAATCAAGGAATGAAGGTGCTACTTCCTTCAGTCCATCACTAATAAATATCCAAAGTATCCCGCTAACTATTATTGAAGCTGCTGCTATTATACTTATTACCGCCTTTGATTTTGTAACATAATACATAGGGAAAAAGGTGACCATCCAAAATACGGCATAAACAATTCCATTTATTACTTCATACCATGAAATCTCAATATAAAGCTTAGGATAGTATGCACCAATATCACCAATAACAGCGATACACCTTATAAGAAAAACAACTAGCATAGTAGAAATCATGCCCCCTACAATGAATATTGCACAGGAAATATATCTAGCAATTATGATATCCTTTCTACTTAGCGGTAAACTATTAATCATAATGTCACTTGTATTCCGTTCATCTATTATGATTAATATAATAACTGAGGAAAGAGTTATAAATAAACAACTCATAGGAAACAGCATTCCCTCACCGGGTTCAAATAAAAAGAATATAAAGGGTATAATAAGATACACTGGCCATATCCCCCGAAAAAAGAACAAATCTTTATATACGAGCTGACGCATAGGCACTTCTCCCTTTCGCAGTGTAAACGATAATGTCATCTAATGTAGGCTTTTCTAGTACAACCTCATTTCCAAACCAGTCGATAATTGTTTGTTTATCCTTCGCTAAACCTTCAAAACCAAACTTATTTTTTCGTAATCCAACAAATAGTTCTTTTCCTTCTCGGTCTAATAAATCGTTACTCCCTTTTACCATTACGTAGTTCTCCATTAAATCGTCTTTTTCACCAGTAAATATAATTTCTCCATCGTTGATGAACGTAATATAATCTGCGATGCGCTCTAAATCTGTTGTAATGTGCGTTGAGAATAGTACAGATACTTCATCTTCCATTACAATCTCTTGCAGCATATCAAGTAATTCACTTCGAACAACCGGATCTAATCCTGCTGTCGGTTCGTCCATAATGATAAACTCTGCGTGGTGCGAGAGTGCGATAGCAATCGCAAATTTCATTTTCATCCCTTTTGATAGTTCTTTAATTTTTTTATACTTCGGAACTTGCAATCTATACATATACGATTGATACTGCTCTTCGTCCCATTTTTTATATAGCGGTGCAATAATACGTTTCATTTGTTCACACGTTAAATCTTCGTAGTAATGATTTTCATCATATACAAAACCAATATTTTGTTTTATTTCCTTTTCAGCTTTCTTATTGTCCTTGCCAAAAATTTTTATATCGCCGCTATCTTTTCGAATTAAATTCATAATCATTTTGATTGTCGTACTTTTCCCTGCTCCATTCGGTCCGACAAATCCCATAATATATCCGCGTGGTAACGTAAAACTTATATTTTTCACTGCAAAATCTTGATAACTTTTACAAACGTTTTTTAGCTCTAACACCCTTTATTCCCCCTCATATAAACACGCAATCATGTGCTGTAAATCTTCAAGTGAAAGCTGCAACGCTTTACTTTCATTTACAATCTCTTCCGCTTTACTTTCCAATAAACGAAGCCGTTGTTCTTTTAGTAATTCATTATTTTTACGTGAAACGTAAGTCCCCTTCCCAGCAACGGTTTCTATATATCCTTCTTTTTCAAGCTCCTCGTACGCACGCTTCGTTGTAATTACACTAATTTGTAATTCCTTCGCTAAACTACGAATAGACGGTAATTGGTCTCCACCCTTTAAACCACCATTTAAAATAAGCTGGCTTAATTGTTTTCTTATTTGCACATAAATAGGGTCTTGGGAAGAATTCGAAATAATAATATTCATGTTTTCCTCCAGTGTGTGTATATACTGTATATACTTTATATATACAGTATATACACAATATCCTATTTTTGGCAAGAAAAAAAGACCAACATTTTCCTGTTGGTCTTTCGTATATGTATCACTTTTCAAAGCGATCTAACATCTCATCTCTCATTCCGAAACTCACTACCGCAATTCCTACGTACATAAACAGAAGGAACGCAGGATGAACTGTGTTGTACCAAGTGCTATCAACAATTAAATAAATCGTTAATGCGACAACAAGAACAAACGCTAAGATAAACATATAAAAGTGTCTTGTACTACCCATGATAAACTCCTCTCTTCTCACTTCACCATTCAACAGTATATTTTATCGAATAATTCGATATGACTCAAGGTTAACTTTCTGTTATGTAATCAAGTTCCACCTTTACAATGTCCTCACATGCTATTGAAATGATCGCTCCTTGCTGATCAATTGCCGTCACTTCTCTATTATCCATCACGCGATGCGCTACTCTTTCTAGTACTTTTCCTTGGTCCCGATAACAAAATTCTTTTACATCTTTAATCGTTTTTCCGTTTTCTAAATGGTATATCATTCTATAACACCGATACCCCACATTTTCACCCCCTGCTTGCTCGTTTTTTCACATATACATAAAAATGAGTCATTGCAATCTCATTACATCTTCTTAATTTCAATAAAATTCTAACAAAAATAAATACTTTTATCAAACTGACTTTTTCAACAAAATCACCTATGAAACTGCTTCTTTACACCATTATGGAACAAAAAATATAAAATTTTAACATTTTCTTCACCACTTCTGCATAAATTCTCCATAAAAAAAAGAACCCGCATATAGCGAGTTCTTCCTTTGTTATTCTAATCAAACTTGTACAGGAGCTAGCTTTTCATAACGTAAAACTGGTTTACGTGCAGCCAATGTTTCATCCAAACGTTTAATTACCGTTGTATGTGGCGCTTCTTGTACAACTTCTGGATTTTCTTCTACTTCTTTAGCAATTTGAATCATCTTATCAATGAAACCATCTAATGTTTCTTTTGATTCTGTTTCTGTCGGTTCAATCATAATACATTCTTCCACATTTAATGGGAAGTAAATTGTTGGTGGATGGTAACCGAAATCAAGCAGACGTTTTGCAATATCTAATGTACGTACACCAAGTTTCTTTTGACGACGACCTGATAATACAAACTCATGCTTACAATGTCTATCGAATGGAAGATCATAGAATGGTGCTAATCTTCTCATCATATAGTTCGCATTTAATACCGCATACTCCGTCACTGCACGTAGTCCATCTGGACCCATAGAACGAATGTATGTGTATGCACGAACGTTAATTCCGAAGTTACCATAGAATGGTTTTACGCGCCCAATTGCTTCTGGACGATCGTAGTTGAAGCGATAGCCATTTTCCGTTTTCTCTAAAATTGGTTTTGGTAAGTACGGAATTAAATCAGCTTTCACACCTACTGGACCAGAACCTGGGCCACCGCCGCCGTGAGGGCCTGTAAATGTTTTATGAAGGTTTAAATGCACAACGTCAAATCCCATATCTCCTGGGCGCGCTTGGCTTAATACCGCATTTAAGTTTGCACCATCATAGTATAATTTACCGCCTGCGTTATGGACGATTTCTGCCATTTCTAAAATATTTTCTTCGAATAGACCTAATGTATTAGGGTTTGTTAACATAAGTGCTGCTGTTTCTTCGTTTACAACACGTTTTAAATCTTCTAAGTCAACAAGACCATGTTCATTTGATTTTACTGTAATGGTTTCAAAACCAGCTACGGTTGCAGATGCTGGATTCGTTCCGTGAGCAGAGTCAGGAACAATTACTTTCGTACGGTTAAAGTCGCCATTTGCTTCATGGTACGCACGAATTAACATTAAGCCTGTCCATTCTCCGTGTGCACCAGCTGCTGGTTGTAATGTAACAGTATCCATACCTGTAATTTCAATTAAATGCTCTTGTAAGTCGTACATTAATTCCATTGCACCTTGTACTGTCTTTTCGTCTTGTAACGGATGAATATTTGCAAATCCTGCGAAACGAGCTACATTCTCATTAATCTTCGGATTATATTTCATCGTACAAGATCCAAGTGGATAGAATCCAGAATCAACACCGTGGTTACGGTTTGAAAGTGCTGTATAGTGGCGCATAATATCAAGTTCAGATACTTCTGGTAGCTCTGCATCTTCTACTCGAATATAATCGCTCTCAAACACATCTTCTAGTTTCACTTCTTCTACATCTAATTTTGGTAGGCTATATCCTATGCGTCCTTCTTTACTCACTTCAAAGATAAGTGCTTGGTCTTGGTTCTTCATTGGATAGCCCCCATTTCGTTTACAAGTGTGTCAATTTCCTCTTTTGTACGAAGCTCAGTTACTGCTACAAGCATATGGTTCTCATGCTCTTTATAATCACGGCCTAGGTCGTAACCGCCGATAATATTCTTTTGTAATAATGCATCGTTTACTTCTTTCACTGGACGCTTGCAATCTACAACGAACTCATTGAAGAATGGTCCAGCAAATGTTACAGTGAAGCCTTTCGCTTCAAATTGACGTTTTGCATATTGTGCTTTAGAAATGTTTTGACGTGCCATTTCTTTCACACCTTGTTTACCAAGTGCCGTCATTGCAACTGATGCTGCTAATGCATTTAACGCTTGGTTTGAACAAATGTTAGACGTCGCTTTATCACGGCGAATATGCTGTTCACGTGCTTGTAACGTTAATACGAATCCACGTTTACCATCTGAATCTACAGTTTGTCCGACAAGACGTCCTGGAATTTTACGCATAAATGCTTTCGTTGTTGCAAAGTAACCACAGTGTGGTCCACCAAACTGCGTTGGGATACCAAATGGTTGTGCATCACCGATTACAATATCAGCACCAAATTTTCCTGGTGGTGTTAATGCGCCTAATGATAACGGATTTGAAGAAACGATAAATAATGATTTTTGTTGATGAACGATTTTTTCAATATCAGCTAATTTTTCAACTTGTCCGAAGAAGTTTGGATATTGAACGATTACACAAGCAACTGTATCATCTACTTCACTTTGTAATACGTCTAAATCTGTTACACCATCTTTATGATTAATTTCAACAACTTCAAGATGTTGACCTTTTGCATATGTTTCAAGTACTGCTCTTGATTCTGGATGAACTGCGCTAGATACAAGAATTTTCTTTTTACGAGTATGGCCAGCTGCTAGCATTGCCGCTTCAGCTAAAGCTGTACCTCCGTCGTACATAGAAGAGTTTGCTACATCCATTCCTGTTAATTCACAAATCATTGTTTGGAATTCAAAGATTGCTTGTAATTCCCCTTGTGAAATTTCTGGTTGGTATGGCGTGTAAGCTGTATAAAACTCTGAGCGAGAGATAACGTGATCTACAATTACTGGAGCGTAATGATCGTATACGCCTGCTCCTAAGAAAGAAGCGTATTCTTTTAAGTTAGCATTTTTACTAGCCATTTGAGTTAACTCTTTTAAAAGCTCTGGCTCTGATTTTGCTTCTTTAATTTTTAAATCCCCTTTAAAACGAACACTCTCTGGAATATCAGAGAATAACTCATCGATCGTTTGAACGCCGATCGTTTGTAACATTTCTTTTTTGTCTTCTTCTGTCATTGGAAGATAACGATGCAACATGAAATCTACCCCTCTCCCCGTTACTTTGAACGTTTATAAAATGGTGTTGGAACAACTACTGCTTTGACGCGTTTATTACGAATTTCAATTTCTACTTCTGTATCAACTGCTGCGTATTTTACATCAATTAGTGCTAAACCAATGCTTTTCTTTAACGTTGGAGATTGTGTACCACTCGTTACTTCACCGATTTTTTCTTCTCCAATAAATACAGGGTAATGCGTACGAGGAATTCCACGTTCGATTACTTCGATGCCAACTAACTTACGAGGCGCACCGTTTTCTTTTTGCTCTTTTAAAGTCGCTTTTCCAAAGAAATCTGCTTCTTTATTTGGTTTTACCGCAAAGCCAATTCCAGCTTCAATCGGTGTAATATCTTTTGATAATTCTTGACCATACAGTGGTAATGTTGCTTCGAAGCGAAGTGTATCACGAGCACCTAAACCACATGCTTTTAAGCCTTCTTCTGCTCCAACTTCAAGAAGTTTCTCCCAAAGTTTTGCAGCATCTTCACTCTTACAGTAAATTTCAAATCCATCTTCACCTGTGTAACCTGTACGAGATACAAGTGCTGGAATTCCATCTACAAGAATATCGTTTTTAAATTTAAAGAACTTAATTTCTTTCAAATCTTCTGACACAACTTTTTGTAAAATGCCTTCTGCTTTTGGTCCTTGAATTGCAAGCTGTGCAACTTCACTAGAAACATTGACTACTTTTGCATCGCCAATTACATGGCTAGCTAACCATTCGTAATCCTTCTCGATATTTGATGCATTGATTACTAATAAATAGTCTTCTTCACCACGTTTGTAGATTAATAAATCATCTACTGTACCACCATTTTCGTAGCACATAGCTGTATATTGTGCGCCTCCTACCTTTAAGGTAGAAACGTCATTTGTAACAACACGTTGTAAAAATGCTAAACTATCTACACCTTTTACCTCAACTTCTCCCATATGAGACACATCGAACAAACCTGCCGCTGTACGTACAGCTTCATGTTCTTCTTTAATGCTTGAAAATTGAACTGGTAATTCCCAACCACCGAAGTCGATTGTTTTCCCACCATACTTCGCGTATACATCAAATAACGGTGTACGTTGTAATGTAATCATGCTCTCTCCCCCTTATGCTTTGACAAATCAATAAAAGTTGCTCGCCATATCTAAACATTTTCACTCTGAAAAGATAGGATATACGGAATCTCATTACATTTTTTTATGAAAGCGTAAATAAAAAATCACTTTCTTGGATAAAATACGAAAGATTCCACACATTTCACACCATTATCCTAACATTATTCGCTATATTTCATCAATATTCTAGCATAAAAAATAATTTAGAATTTTTTATTCTTAATCTTATTACATACAACTTTCAAAATTTAGCCCTTTATCTTTGCCTATTCTTTAACTTTTAGTATGTGTAATAGCGTCTTATTACAAGGTTTATATAATAAAGATTTTTTTAATAATTACTTTAGTTTATAAAAGGTGGGTGAGTCGTAATGAATGTCGATATTTCCGTAGATCGAACGTGGCAAAACAATTTTTTAAATAGAATTGACGAAGATGGTCCCTGGACAAACTGGGATTTATATCATTTAGCTTA
>NZ_BOQB01000116.1 GCF_018332475.1 Bacillus sanguinis
ATTTCATACGCTTTTTATTTCGCATTCGTTTGTATCATAATGAGACACATATCATCTGATTGTGCTTTCTTCTGTTCTTCCTTGTAAAACCCTTCTATCTCTTCTTCTAACTCTCCCCATTTCCTTTCTGTAAAAGTACGTAATTTCTCTTCAGCCTCAAATTCGTCATTTGCAATTGCTTCAAGCACGCCATCTGTAAATAATACGATTTGAGCATTTTTCTCAAAAGGTATAACTGTCTTTTCAACTTTTATTTCATCAAAAAATCCTACTGCACAACTTCCTCGATCTAGTGCAACTACATTCTCTTCATCAACTAAAACGTATCCAGCAGGATGTCCTGCATTTACATATTCAATCGTTCTCTTTTCTGTATCAACTACTAAGTATATCGCTGTAAAATAATAGGGAATATTGTCATTCTCATTATGTAAAAGAGTCATATATTTATTTAAGTCTTTAATGACAAGTTCTGGATCGATTAAACATTTAATCGTTTCACGTAATACAGACGAAATGAACATGCAAACTAAGGAAGCAGATACACCATGTCCCATCACATCTAATAATATAATACCGTAGCGATTTTCATCGATTTTATACCAGTAATACATATCTCCAGCTAGTTTGAATGAAGGTAAGTAACTTGCTTCAATTTTTATATGTTCTTCTCTTAATGGGCTACTTAGTAAGTTTCTTTGTACTTGCGTAGCTAAATCTAGTTCATTCCGAAGATTTTCTTCCTGTTCTTTATGCCAATTTAATTCCGATTTCAAGCGCAATGCTACACGCATACGAGCTAACAATTCCACTTTATTTATCGGTTTCGTAATATAATCCATTGCACCTATATCAAGTGCTTCGGCCAATTTATTTGCATCTTCTAAAGCTGTTACAAAAATAATAGGAATATCTTTAAACTTCTCCACTTTTTGTAATCGCCTACAAACTTCAAGTCCATCAATTTCAGGCATCATAATATCTAATAGTATTAAATCTATTTCATTATGCCTGGAAGAATCTTTTCCAAAATGGATGTATTCGAAAAGCTCTTGTGCAGAATTAAGTGATACAAGATCCTGATATCCGGCTTGTTTTAAAATTTTTTCAATTACAAAGATGTTAACCGGATTATCATCAACAATTAAAATGGACACAAGTTATTTCCCCTTTTCTTATTTAAAATGTAAATCTATTATCATTTTCTATTTTTCTAGTATTACATACCCAGTTATAAAATGAAAATTTCCTACTCAAACATATTTATACAGCAAAAGAACAAACCCCCAGAAATGAGAGTTTGTTCTTTCACTCTATAAGTTTCCACTTTTAATTTAACACCATTGCTTTGTCATTTAAAAGACGATCTAATTCTTCCATATGATTTGTTTCATCTGCAATCATATCCTCTAACTTTACAACTAACTCTGTCATATTTAATTTCGCTGCCTGCTCTTTTCGCTTTTCATAACGCTTAATTGTTTCATATTCTGATTGTCTAGCGTATTCTAACATTTCTTTAACATCTTCTGCTTGTTTCACTCGTAAAGGGATCGTAGTAGGTGTACCACCTAGCGTCTTAATTTTCTCCGCTAAATATAGGGCATGTCCTTGTTCATCACTAATTTCAGATTCAAAGAAAGGTTTTAATACTTGTCTATATATACCAGAAACTGTAGCTGCATTATGGTTATACATAATAATTGCTGAGTATTCTCCTGCTAAATCTTCATTCAATCCTTCGATTAGTTCTTTCACATCGTGTGACATTTAATATCTCCTCCTATACTTAATAAGTACCCCTTTTCTCATGTTTTAAACATCGTTATTTAAAATTTTTATGTATCTAAAAACGCTGCTTGCTTCAATTTACTTATCGCTTGTCTTTTAATACGAGAAACGTGCATTTGTGAAATACCTAACCGTTCCCCTGTATCTTTTTGATTTAAATTTTCTCCAAATATATAATGAATAACACTCTTTTCCGTCTCATTTAATACGTTAAAAATATCCTTTAAAACGAGACGTCTTTCTGTCTCTTCATATCCTTGCTCTACTTCACCTACAGATTCAATTCTCGCTACCGAACTTCCATCAGATGAATTTTCAACTACATCATCTAAGGAAGATACTCGATAATTATTTTTCGCATCCATAATTTCTAGCACTTCCTCTTCGGATAGTCCTAAATGATCTGCAATCTCTATAATCTTCGGTGAACGTTGCAGTTGATCTGTTAGCTCCTCTATCGCAAGTTTAATTTTCCCGCCTAAATCTTTAATTCGCCTTGGAACATGAATACCCCAAGTTTTATCACGTAAATACTTCTTTATTTCACCTACTATCGTAGGTATTGCAAATGGTTCAAAAGCATTCCCTATCGAATAATCATACCTTCTTATTGCGCCTAAGAGCCCTAACATCCCTACTTGTATAATATCCTCATGCATTGGCCCGCCTTTTGAATAGCGATATGCAATGGAATATACGAGATTTTTGTAGTGATTAACTAACCTTTCCTGTGCCTCATCACATTGGTTTTGTTGGAAGTCTGCAATTAGTTTAATAACGTCTTCTTTAGTAAGATTCGTAGGTTGAGATTGGATTTCCATCATTCTCCACCTGCTCTCTTTGTATATATTTTGTCATTAAAACCGTCATGCCCTCATCATGCATGATTTGTATATCATCCATTAACGTATTGATTAAATATAAACCTAAACCATTTTCCGGCAAATGTTCTACTGGTCTACTAATATCATATGGGCCAACTTTACTTCTTAAGTTGTTAAAATCAAAGCTAACCCCATTATCCGCAACCATAATTTCTAATCGATCTTCATATAGCCCAAAGACAATTGCAATTTCTCCAACGTCTTCTTTGTATGCATGTTGTACAATGTTTGTACATGCTTCACTAATAGCAATTTTCATATCTTCTATATCGTCATAAGCAAAGCCCATCCGATTCGCAACACCAGCCATCGTTAAACGAATAATAGCCACATATTCTGCCTTTGCAGGAATTTTCATTTCTATCTTTTCAAATCTCTCCATCATCCCTAGTCACCTTCTTTCTACTTTTTCAAAATCAGAATTCAAATTTAATATTTCTGTTAATCCTGTAATATCAAATAATCTTTTTAACCTTTTAGATACACCAATAAACTCTAGTTTTCCATCATTTTTCTTAACTGCTTTTAATAGCGCTATAAAAACACCTAAACCGGTACTATCCATATAATCTACGTTATGAAAATCTACTACAATATGAGCCTCTTTTTCACTTGCAATAGGCATAATCTTATTTTTTAAATCTGATGCCGTATATGCATCAATCTCACCATTAAGTTCTACCTTATAACCTGCATCATTTTGCAAAATATTTATTGCCAAATTCATCATTTCCGCCCCCTTATCTCAAACTACTACTATCTTAATTACCCATAAAAATTAGTTTTAAACATATTTTTTCATTTTCATTATAAATAAATTTTCTATATCTTTCCCAACTTAACTCTTAAAAAGTACTACCAAATGTTTAAACTTTATAAATTTGTGTATGTATAATGTATAAACATTATTTTTAGGGGGATCTATCTATGGAAGAGCACAGTTTTAAAAAGGGAGATTTTGTTCAATTTTCTTATCGACACGATCATGCTACAAAATTAGTTGGTTCCATTATTAATATACTAACGAATACAATTGTAGTTGATATAGGTAATAGCGAGGACTTATCTCATATAGAACCGAGGCAGGTCGTAAGAATAAATCATTGTAAAAAAGTAACGATGGTTTAATACATAATAGAAAGTGTAATTTCAATGAGCGGGGGCCTTCATCCCCCGCTCATTCCTATGCATATTACATTAAAAAAGCATCCAAATTAGTTTAATTGGATGCTTTTTTATGTATATTTATCAGTTCATTCACTTTATAACTATATATAATAAACTTAAGATTATTATTCATTATCATACTTACGCTTTCCGTAGCATTCTAGAAAAGAATGTAACGATTAAAATAAAGACGATTGCACCTAATAAAGCTGGAAGAATAAAGATGCCTCCCCATTCAGGACCCCAATGACCAAA